>JAGVWD010000017.1 GCA_018304445.1 Candidatus Iainarchaeum sp.
AATATTGGAATCAGGGATATTTAATCATTTCCATTTCAGGAATCAGAATTCTTCGGCCTTTGATTTCAATCCTGCGCTTCCCTTGAAATAGCCGAACATGATTATGAGCAGCATCTCCGCTATCGCAATAATTACCGCGGCATAGAAATCAACGAAGCGGTTTACTGCAAGCGGCAGAATGAACGCAATTACGCTCAGCAGTGCCCTTGCAAGCATCTCGCGCTTTCTCTCTTCCGAGCTTTCTGCCCCCTCCCTGAATAAGTAATAGGAATACCTGTATGTGAGCACAGCAGCAATCCCGCACAGCACAACAAGCAGTATAAGCAACAATGGCGCCTCAACAATTGTTTTGCCGAACAGGGCCTTTGCAATGTTTGTGAGGAACTGCTGCATTGTCGCGCCAGCAGCAACTGCTGTGAATTGGGTTTTGATCTTGTTGCTGCATACCTGCACTCTTACATCATAGGTTGCAATTTCCAATGGCTCATATGTAATGAGGCCTTCAGCATCCGAAGATTCAATAACTTTCTTGTGCTGCCAGGAGATTTCCGCGCTTGTGTTCTTGATTGTTCCGAGCATCGGGTGCTTTGCCCTTATTTCTGCCTTCTCCCCCAAAGGAACTTCCCTTGTTATGTCAACAACAATCATATTGCTGTTCATGTCAATAGGGTCAGTAAGGTCATATTTTATTTCCTGCCCGTCCATTACGCAATCATCGTCGCTGTCTGCATCTTCCGGATTTGTATGGTATTTTGTCACTTCGTCCTCATCGGTAATGCCGTCCCCATCGGAATCCTTTCCCGGAAGGAAAACAAAGGGGCACGCGCTTCCCGTAAGGCCGTTCTCCTCATCCACTAACCCGTCCAAATCATCATCAACTTCGTTGCCGCATATTTCGGCAGCAATTTCATCACAGCCCTCATCTGCCTCGCCATCATCGTTGTCATCAATGCCATTGCCGCATATCTCCCCGCAGCCCTCATCAATGCCCC
Organism: Candidatus Iainarchaeum sp.; assembly: GCA_018304445.1. The sequence goes on from JAGVWD010000017.1 coordinate 993, forward strand.
CATCCAAATCATCATCAGCCCCATTTCCGCAGACCTCAATGCACTCCGGGTCATCCTGGTCTATCAGCGCATCGCCATCATCATCAACCGCATTGTTGCATATTTCCCCGGATTTTACGAGTATGCTTGCAGTAAGGGAATTGTTATTTTCATTTGCGCCCTCATCAATGCCGTTTGAGGAATCTGCCGTTATGTAAATTGTGATTGTGCCGTCCAGCCCTGCTGAATTGAATGTGAATTGCGCTGTTGCTGAGGCGCCGGAGGCAAGCCCTTGGATTGTTGCCGTGCCAATGTCATATTGTATTCCATTCTCAGTCCTGTAGGCGCGCACATTGAAAGTTCCCGCATCCTGCTGCCCCATATTCTGTATTGTTGCGGTTATTGCCGCCTGGGAGCCCTTTGCAAGTGTTTTTGGCGCAGAAATGCTTTTCAGCCACAGGTCCGCATTAGCGCTGCTCATTGTTATTGTAATGCCCCTGCTGTTGTTGGTTTCATCGCCCTCGCCTATGCTGCCTGTAGAGTCTGCAGTAACCTCATAATCCGCAGTTCCTGATTTCCCGGAAGTGTCAATGCTGAACTGCATTATTTCGCTTTCATTGCCTGGGGAGAAAAGCAGGAAGAAGGACTCTGCAATCTTAAGCAAGGGGGCAAGAATTATGCCGCAGAGAGCGCCGCTTACTTGTGTGCCGTCCTGGGTGCAAAGCTTGCTTGCAGAAATGCTTTTTGAATCCTTCCTTGCCGGCGCGCCGGCAATTTTTTCAAACAATCCGATTTCAATTGCTGATTGCACGGCCTGCATGCCGATATTTTGTATTGTTGCCGTAAGTGTAATAATTTCCCCCGGAATTGCAAGCAGCTTGCTTGCAACAAGCTCAGAAACAATCAAATCAGGGAGGTTCGCTATTATCAACAGCTGCGCCGTTGCTGTATTGTTTGTTTCGCTTTGTTCGGCAATCTTCACATCATAATCCGCATACACTACAAATGACACAATTCCAGAAAGAGCTGAAGTTGAGATATTAGTGAATGAAATTTGCGCTGATTCGTTGACTGCCAGCTCACTTATGGTCTTTGTCTGCAGCAACACCCCGCTCTGCGAGGTTCCCCTGTACAATGCGATGTTTACTGCGCCCGAAGCGGCATTTCCCATATTCTTCACAGTTGCATTCAATGTTGCTGCTGTGCCGCTTGCAACTGACGCAGGGGAAAGGCTTGCCGAGATTATTGTAAAATCAGGGGCATTTGTTGGCGGGGAAATTGTTACGGTAATTCCCTGCTGATTGTTGTTTTCATTCTGTTCATTTATGCTGTTGGCATTGTCCGCGAATAATGTAAACAGCGCATCCCCGCTCAATGCGCTTGTATCAACCAATGGGAACTCAATTGCTGCTGTGGAATTTGCCTGAAGCTGGGCAATCTGCACTGACTGCAGAAGGGTTCCGGCGGCTGTTCCCAAATACAAGCCAACATTAAATGGCTGAGTGATGTTTGCTGCAGAATTGTTCCTTATTGCTGCGGAAAAGCTTATTGCCGTTGATTGCGTCACTGATGCGCCCGGATAAACCGAGAAGGAATCAATGCTCAAATCCCATGAGCTTTCAGACAGCACTTGGCAGTAAAGCGTCAGATCATTCAGCGTTGGGGTCATTCCCTGCGCGGAAGTCTCAAGCAGCGCCTCAATTTTTGCATATCTCCCGTTTTGGTTGCTAAGCGCTGCAGGCGCGCTTGTGTAATATGCGGACCAGCTTGCTGCTGAAAGCCCATCAGCGGTATTTGCGCTTTTTATCCTGAATTTCACGCTCGTGCTTGCAGGCTTGTCAGCATTCCATGCGATTGAGGAGAATGCCGCATTTGCAGTTGCGTCAAAATCAAGAAGCAATGTCCCGCTTAACTGGCTGCTTGCCAATCTTACATCATCAGGGCTGCTTGCTGTATCAACATTATTTGCAATCCCATATTCCCACTGCGCCTTCGTTGTCCATGTTCCCGGGCAGCCGGAAAGAATTTGCGTTATTTTTATCGGTATGCTATCAACATCAGTTCCGCCGAGATTGTCAGTTACTGTTAATGTAACAGCATAATCCCCCGCAATTGAATAAATGTGTGTTGCAGCAGCACTGCTTGCCCCCTCCCCATCCCCAAAATCCCATGAGTAGCTTGCAATTGTTCCATCGCTGTCATATGAAGCAGAGCCGTCAAATGCGATTGTTTCCCCCTGACTTGCGGAATATTTATCGGCTGAGGCGCTTGCTGTTGGCGCCTGATTGTAAGCTGAGCAATTAAGCGTCAAATCATTAAGTGTTGGCGTTGCTATAGGGTCTGTAGTTTCCAGTGTTGCTTCCACTTGCGCAAATCTCTTATTGCTATAGCCTGCATAAGTGCTCAAATCAGCTGCAGAGGCTGTATAAAAGCTTGACCATGCTGCAGAATCCAATGCGCTTTGGGCATCTGCCGTCCTTATTCTGAATTTCACATTTGTATTTGCTGGCTTTTCAGCAGTCCATGAAAGCGAAGTGAAATTCTTCTGTGTTTGCGCATCAACTGTTGCAAGCCATGTGCCTGAACTTGCATAGGAGCCTATCGAAGCCGCGCTTAAATCAAACCAGTCAAAGCTGCCCCTGCCCCTGCCATCCCCTGCAAATCCGACTTGCAGGTCTGCGGCGCTGCTGAAAAAGCCCACAGGCAGGCTGAGCGCATTCCATGTGATGTTGTCTGCGCTGTAATGCATTGAAATGCCAGAGCCCGCACGGGCAATTTTGAAATAATAAGGATAACTAAAGCCAGGCAGAATCTGGATGCTTGTGCTTTTTCCGGAAGAATCATTCGCCAGGATATAATAGGCTTCTCCGCAATAGGGCAGGCACGTGCCCGTAGGGCTTTTTTGCAATCCAACAAAAGCCCAGTCGCTTCCAACTTTAGGGCGTATAAGGAAGAATATGCGCGAGCCGCAGGCGGTCTGCCCGGAGCAATATGTAAAGGAATCCAATTTTGTCTTTGCGGTAAAATCCCCCTTGACATCATCTATATACAAAAAGCCATAACCAGAACTTATGTCGCCATCAGCTGCAACAATATTCATTTTTCCTGATGTTTCGCTGTAACTTGCATTGCTGTACGCCTGCCACTTCCATATGCCGCTAACTGCCCCGTCATCAAAATTATCGTAGAATGCAATTGCCTTATTAAGCAGAATATTTCCGGGGCTTGTTGTTATGTCCGTATTTGTCAATGTTCCATAAGCAAAATCCGCCTGAGTTGTAAAGTGCGCCGGGCAGCCCACAAATACAGTTGGCGCGGCAGAAATGCTGATTGTGGAAGTTGCGCTTGAAGTTGCGCCGCCGTTATCTGTTACTGTGAGCGTAACAGCATAGCTTCCCGTGGCGGAATATGCATGCGTTGCGCTTGATGTATTGCCGTGCGCTGTTGAATCCCCCCAATTCCAGTCATAGCCTGCAATTGTGCCATCCGCATCTGTGGAAGTTGAAGTGAATGTAATTGACTGCGCAGTTGTTGCGGAATATGTGCTTGCTGTAAAGCTTGCAACTGGCGCCTGATTTGTTGATGTGCAGCCGAGAGTGAGGTCCTGCAGAATCGGCGTGTAGGAAGTGTCGGAAGTTTCAAGGGTTGTTTCAACCCTTGCATATCTTCCTGCAGAAGCATTCAGAGTTGCCGGGGAATTTGTAAAATAAGAACTCCATGCTGCTGAGTCAAGCCCTGCAGATGTATCTGCAACCTTAATGCGGCTTTTTATTTCTGTGTAATTCCTTCTGACATTTGAAATGCGCAGCTCATCTATGTAGGCATTTGTTATGCCGGTTCCTGTGCCTTGCGTATGGATGCGCCCCAACCCGTAAGAAATGCAGCTAGCCCCGCAATTTGCAGTCATATCCGCAGTTGCACTGCCTTCTCCGGAAAGCACGCCATTTATCCAGAGCTTGTTTGTCTGCCCGGCGCCATAGCCAAATGCAACATGGGTCCAGGTGTTTAGAGGAACTGAATTTGAAGAGGAGATAGAATTCACTAATCCACTTCCACTATAGGTAGCACCTATTTTTCTGTTGCTGCCTGTTGTAATATAAATTCCTGGCCAGCCTGAGCTGTTTTTGTTGCTGAATATGATTATTTCCTGCGCTGGCTGCTCAGCCGCAAGATAGAGCCAGAATTCAATAGTGCCGGATAATGGCAGCGCTCCGCCCCAGCTGATTTTATCTGTGCTAGCATCAGCAAAAACCCCCTGCCCAAATTTTCCCGTGCTGAAAGTATAGCCGGAATTTGTGCCTGTTGTTGCGCCATTGAAATGCTCAAGCAGAGTTGTTGAAGAATCGCTTGTGAATTCACGCTGTGTTGGGACAGGGGATCCGCAGGTTACAGTGCATTCCTCAGCGCCATTGTTGTTTGCGCCTTCCCATGCGCCGCAGCCGTTGTTGTTCGGAGTGCGCTGTGTAGTTACCCAATTCTCTGAAGGCCCTGCGCCATGGCTGCTGCCGGAGCCTGTATCACTCAATGAAATTCTTGTATCAGAGCCATCGCAGAAGGCGAAGTGCAAATCTTCTGCTGTAAGGCCTGAAATTACTGCTTCATTCGCGGTTGAATTCCTTGTGTATATTGCAGAAGCGCCAAAGCTTTCATTCCAGAGCAATTGCTGGAATGTTGTGCCTGTTGCGCCGGAATCGAAATCCAAAGAAATAGTGCCTGAACTTGCATAAGCGCCTGCATAAAGCGCTGCAATCTCGCCTGCTGAAAGCGCCCTGTTGTAAATTACGGCCTCATCCATTGTCCCATTAAGTTGCTTGCCAAGGGAAGGGTCATATGCCGCAGAATTAAGCGCATTGCTGCCATTCCAGCTCATTCCCAGCAAGCCATTGAGATAAATTTTTACAGCGCTTCCATCATAGGTTCCCGCAACATGATACCATGTGTTAAGCTGCAATGTTGTTGCCCAGGTATAGGCGGCGATGCTGACGGCATCGTTTCCAACCCAAAACTGCGCTTGTCCGTTCGGAAGAATGCTAAGCAAATATCCGTTTGACCCTCCATACTTTCCTATAACCTCGCCATAGTTGCCGCCCGGATAGCTGTCCAATTTTACCCATGCGGCCGCTGTAACAACATTTGGACCCAAACCCGTAGAATTCAGTATGCGCACATAATCATCAATGCCATCAAAGTGCAATGCATTGCCAAATACGCCGGAAGAAGTCCAAGTTGGCCCGCTTGTTAGTGTCCCATTATTCCCATTTCCGCTTGAATCCGCGGTTGTTGTTCCTGTTCCTTCATTGAAATGCATCAGCAGCTTTGTGCTTGCGTCCACTGCACCGCTTGCCAGAATCAGGTCGCCAGGGCTCGCAGCAGTGTCAACGCTTACTTTTGTTCCAGAATCCCAATCCGCCTGCGAGCTCCAGGTTTTGGGGCACTGTGCATGAGTAAAAGGCAAAAGTAAGGCTATCCACATTATGCTTATGGCAAATAAGGCCAATCCTATTTTCATTTGTATTCTAGAAAACTATGGTGTTTCTAATATATAAATAATAGTGTTATATTGGGCGGTTGGAATGGCTATTGTAATTTCTTTCTGCAATCAAAAATCCATCCGGAATTCAATGCCATGGTTTTTGAAGCCAAGGCGCCTGTAAAGCTTATGGACTTCTTTCCTCCGGTGCCTGCTTGTTGCAATCAGCTTATAACACTTGTTCTTCTTGGCAAGTTTTATGGCTTCCTTTATCAGCCTTGTCCCTATGCCCTTCCCCCTTGCGCTTTCATCAACAAACAAATCCTCCAAAAATCCGAAGGGCTCCTTGTGCAAATCATTCTTCATGATGTAAAGAAAAATCCTTCCCGGCTCCTTGCCGCCGATTATGGCAGAGAGCCTTATGCCCCTGCAGCTTAACTTCCTGCTTCTTATCCGCATTGCAATTCCTTCTGCTGATGCTGTTTGCCCTATCTCCTGAACAGCTTTATGATGCTGAAGTCAGCCTCGCTATGCCTGTCAAGCCCCAGCCTTTCATACACAATGGCCGCAAAACTTGCAGGCGCCAAACATCCAAGCTCGCATATTATTTCCCTTATGCAAGTTGCGCGCGTAATGTCAAATGCCGGATTCCTTATTTTTAAGTTTTTCATTTTCTTCTCCCAGATTTCAAGCGGGGGGCGCTCCTCGATTATTTCCTCTTCCCCGAACGTAGTTAAAGGGTCAAATTTGTGCGAGGAACACGCAACATAGTGCGGAACATTCTCCTTTGCGGCAGCAAGAGAAATCTGCGCAGTGCCTATCTTGTTCACAACATCCCCGTTTGCAAGGATTGCGTCCGCGCCAGTAATCAGCAAATCAGCGCCGTGCATCAGGGGATAGGCCGCGGAATCAGCAATGATTGTAACAGGAATTCCGAATTTCGCAAGGTTTTCTGCAGTAATGTGCCCCTGCATTTTCGGGCGCGTCTCAGTGCATATCACTTCCTTGAGCCTTCTTTCTTTCCACGCCCTTTTCAGGATTTCCTCGACTGTGTTTGAATGGCAGTGCGTAAAAACAACCGCGCCCTTGGGGATTATGCCTGAGCCGAATTCAGCAATTTTCTCGAGCGCTTTTTTCCTGTCCGATTCATAGTTGTTGCAGGCAGATATTATTTTTTGTTTCAGCTCATGGACAGAATCCGTTTTGGACTGCACCGCCCTTAGGATTACCCTGAGCGCTGTGCGCATTTCGGGCTCGGTCGCCCTTGAGTTAAGGAAGAGAAGCATGCCCTGCTTTATTTCATTGCGCAGTTTCTCAGCGCTGCCGGCCCTGCTTTCAAAGGCCTCCCTTTTAAGCGCTTCCACAACCGCAATCCTGACTTTCCCTGCGCCCTGTATCTTAAGCGCCTTAATGTCAGAAACAATTTTCTTCAGTTTTTTTCCGGGCATATTTTCTCTCAAGATTATTTTTTCTTTGGATATCAGAACCTGCGGTTCCGATACCTCCCTTTCTTTTTTTCTAAAAAAGAAAGGATTGGTTTATAAACACCCTAAGGTTTAAAAGGATGTTATTTTACAATTAATACATAGCCTATATTTAAGGTTTATTGAAAATTTCGGGGTGGTCTTATTGAAGGGAATTGTGCAAAGGGCGTTGAAATCCGCAAAATACTCTGCACCCGTAAGGGGCAGGCACTCAGTAAAGGGCGATGATTCTTTAGGGAAGCTTCTTGAATCCATAAAGGCTAAAATACGCGTAGTGGGAGTAGGCGGCGGAGGCTGCAATACGCTTGAGAGGATGACTGAAATTGGCATACACGGCGCGGAAACATTTGCAGTTAATACCGATGCGCAGGATTTGCTGAATACGCTTGCAGACCGCAAGATACTTATTGGAAGGGAAGTTACGCGCGGCCTTGGCTCAGGTTCAGACCCCACAGTTGGGGAGGCGGCAGCGCGCGAGAGCTTTGATGATCTGAAGGAAATCCTTTCGGATTCCGACCTTATATTCATAACGTGCGGGATGGGCGGCGGCACAGGAACTGGCGCAGCGCCGATTGTTGCTGAACTGGCACAGGACCTGAATGCGCTTACAGTTGCTGTTGTTACTCTCCCCTTTACAGTTGAAGGAAGGAAAAGGATGGAGAACGCAATGGAAGGGCTTGCAAAAATGCGCAAGAATGCGGACACGATAATAATAATCCCGAATGACAAGATCCTTGAGATTGCGCCTGACCTTCCAGTGAATGCCGCATTCAAGGTTGCAGATGAAGTGCTTACAAATGCAGTTAAGGGCATTACTGAAATGATAACAAAGCCGGGCCTGATAAATCTTGATTTCGCAGACCTCAAGACAATACTCAAGAAGGGCGGCGCAGCAATGATTGGGCTCGGGGAAAGCCAGAGCGAAAGGGCCGCGGATTCTCGCGCATTAGAAGCTGTTGAAAATGCATTGACAAGCCCGCTGCTTGATGTTGACATTTCAGGGGCGAACCGCGCATTGGTGAATGTTGTGGGCGGCCAGGACATGACCTTAAGAGAGGCGGAAATGATTGTTGAGGCGGTTTCAGCGAAAATAAACTCAAATGCGCACATAATATGGGGCGCGATGATAAGCGATGATTTGCCCAAGAACCAGATACAGGCCATGATTGTGATTGCAGGGGGAAGATTCCCATTCCTTGACCACGCAACAACCGAATCAGGGGAGCTTGACCTCGGGATAGAATTCACTGACTGACCAAGCCCCTTTTCTTTTAGGAAAAGAAAAGTCCCTTGGGTTCAAAAGAAAAATAGGCTTCAGGGAAAAATAGAAAAATAAAAGGTTGATTGAAATGTACGGCGCAGAGCAAACAAATAAAGTCACAATAAGGCAGAGGATTTCTGAATTCATCGGGACGAGCAGGCGCATATTGATTGTTTCGCAGAAGCCGAGCTGGCTTGAATACAAGACCATGGCAAAAGTTACCGCGCTCGGGATTGCGCTGATTGCTGTGATTGATTTTGTCATAACGCTGGCCTTCAGGCTACTTGGCCTGGGCATATGAGCCCAATTAACCCCTTTATAAACCTTTATATTTTTATATTTTATATCAATAATTCGCTGATTGTTCGGATGATTTGAAATGATTTTCACTGTAAGGACGACTGTTGGGCAGGAGAGTCTGGTAGTGGACATTCTCGCGAACAAAATCCATAAGGAGGACCTGAACATTTATTCGCTTGTTGTTGTGCCCGGAATAAAGGGATACATACTTGTGGAAGCTGACAACGAAATGACAGTAAGAAGGGGAATTACGAACACTCCCCACATAAAGGGAAAGGGCGTTGTGGGAGGCGAGGTAAAAATTGCGGAGCTTTCCTCAATACTCGAATCAAAGCCGCTGATGAAATCAATAAAGGAGGGCCAGGTTGTTGAAATCGCCGCCGGCCCCTTCAAGGGGGAGAAGGCGCGCGTTATTAGGGTTAATGAAACAAAAGAGGAAATTACTGTTGAACTGCTGGAAGCGGCGGTAAAAATTCCAGTTACAATAAGCGCGCAGCAGATTCGCGTTTTGGGGGAATGAAATGCCCCTCCTTGAAAAGCCCAAACGCCTTTCAAGATTCGGAAAAACTGAACAAGGAAGAAACAAAATGAATGCGATAAAAAACCATTTAGATGAGCTGATAAGGGGCACTGCGCAAGGCACCCCCGACAGGGAGAAAGTTGCAAAGCTTGGATTATATAATGAAATGGATGCTGAACTCGGGAAAGCAATTGAAGTGGCAAATAAAAAATATAATAAAAAGAGGGATAATTGAAAATGCCTGAAGTGAAAGTTCTGGTTGAAGGGGGGAAGGCAACGCCTGCGCCTCCTCTTGGCCCAAGCCTTGCGCCATTGGGAGTGAATATCGG
>JAGVWD010000018.1 GCA_018304445.1 Candidatus Iainarchaeum sp.
TTGATGTGCCCCCGTAATAATCATATGCGCTCACAATCCCGATTTTTTCAGAAGCAAAGCCAGAGGCCATATCCTTAAGCCAGTTCTTTGCGGGAATGCAGTCATGGTCCATATTGATTACAATCGGATATTTTGCCTTTGCAATTCCCGCATTGCGCGCCTTGCACACCCCCCCATGCCCTAGAAAAATCATTTTTATTTTTTTATTGTTTCTGAAACTGCTTTGAAGCATTTCTTTTGTGCTATCCTTGCTTCCGTCATCAGCAACAATAATTTCATACTGCGCGGGATACTCAAGCTTGAGCATCGCATCCAGCACCTTGCGCAGGACTGGCGCATTGTTGAATGTTGCAATCACAATGCTCGCATTTGGGAATTTATTTTTCATTCAGGAAACCCTCAATTATCTTTATTATTCCCTTTGCATGCGCAGTTTGCTTTAATTTTATTTCATTGATTTGCTTGAGCGCATTTTCAAGTTCTGCAATATCATAAACTGCAATCGCATTTCCTGCAGAGGCAACAGCCTTTGTAATTTCAAGCTGATGGTCGTTTGTGTGCTCATTGAATTTCTTGAGGCGCGGCACAATAATCATTTTCTTGCTCATTTGGAGCGCGGTTCCAATTATTCCTTCTCCTCCGTGCGTAATAATCAAATCAGCGCTTTTCATGCGCTTTTTGAATGCGCCGAAATCAAGGAATTTTGAATATTTGCAATGCTTGGGAGCGTATGTGGAATAGCCGGTTTGGGCAAAGATATTGCCTACTAATTTTTTATTCCCAATTAACTTGTCTATTTCTTCCAATAAGCGGTTGAACTGCATCGGGTGAGTGCCAACTGCAATGAAAATTATTTTCTGCATCAGAAAATGCTACCTCCAAATTTTGCCCTAGGGTAAAACTTCTGAAGTGCGCGCCATTGAACAATAAACAGATTTGCAATTGGATAAACCAATCTCCCTGAAATGCCCGGCCTGAAGGGCCTGCAGAAGCTTTCAATGAAGATTATTTTTTTCCCGAGAAGCTTTGCAGCATAGCACACTGGAACAGCAACATCAGCGCCTGTGGATATTATCACATCAGGATTTTCATTTTTGAGAATCGCAATTGCGCGGAAGAAATCAAGGAGAGTTGTTATGGGATTGCGCGCAGGCCTCTCAAGAAAATGAATTTTTTCATTTTTTGCAAGGCTTTCAGTATCTGCTCTCTTAAAAGTTATGAAGAAATATTTGTGCTTTGAGAAAAATGGGCGCAACTGCAGAATCTCATCCAAGTGCCCCCCGGCAGAGCATGCAAGGCAAATTTTCATTAATATTTACCCCCACCAGCCGAAGAACTCATTCGCGAAAATAATGAAAGTGAATAGCGAAACAAGAGCCTGCATCCCCAAAATTATAAGTACTACTTGCTTCTCAGTGAAATTGCCCCTGCGCATCACCCATTGCGTTAAGGAACCCCCGCGCGGGTCAGCTTTGAGCGTTCCATCCTTCTGGGGGATGCCGAAGCACTGGCTCTGGAACCTGTGCCTTGCCTTGAAGAGGAATTCGGCAAAATAAAGGACAATTATCAGCATTCCGAGCTTTTCCATATTGCCGATTATTACCGCGCTTGCAAGCCCTGCACCAATCATAAGCGTAAGGGAATCCCCCGGGAATATTCTCGCAGGATACCAATTGAAGCGTAGGAATGCGAGCAAAGGGATTATTGCTGATTCAACGCTCCCGTAGAACATTGCAATTATCAGCATTGTAAAGGAAATTATCGCGCCCATTCCTGCCTCTAATCCATTAAGCCCCGCAAGCATGTTGAAGGCATTGCTTGCCCCTGTAATCCCTATCGGAACAATAACGAGGGAATAGAAAATGCCGAAGGAAAAAACCCCTATGATCGGGAGGCGCATTTCCGTTGTGCCAATGTTCAATGCCATCAGCGGGAGCGCGGCAAATATCGGAATCAATGCGTGCTGCCACTGCCTTATGCCATGGCGCCATCCTATAAGGTCATCAATTATTCCCAGAAGGCCGATGAGAATTACGGTTGAAAATGCTGCAAGCACGGCAGTAAGATTCAGTTCAATCAGGTCAAGATAGGTATATGAAAAAATTGCAACGATGATTGCAAATGCAAACCCAAGCATTACCGTAATTCCGCCCATCTCCGCGACTTTGGCATTTCCTAATTTGTTCATGTCCCTTCCAAGAATTCTGCGGAAGTGCATCCTCCTTATGAAAAAGGGGCTGACGGCATTGGTTATGAAAAATGCAGCAATAACCGCAAGAATTGCCATGGGCAACAAATAGTTCATATTTTCACAATTACTTTACCCTGATTATCTTTATTCCTTTGGCGTAGTATATTTCCTCAAAGTGCGTTATGTCCGGAGCCTTAAACCAGAGCCTTGCAAGAAGGCTTGAGTTTGTTGCTGAATTCACGATATACAGCCTTGTAAAGTCATTGTCCCTGTAAATGAACAGCGGCATCCTGTCCTGCACTTGGTTAGGGATTGAGGTCCATGTTGTTGGAAGCGACTGGTATTGGGCAAGCGGTATCTTATTCGGCCCGCATTCAATCTCCTGTGTTAACTGCAGAATGCTGCAGCCGAATGCAACCCCAAAGAACTTGGCTATGCGCTCATCATTCCCGTTTGTTGTGACATAGGCATACATTCCAAGGGAGCGCTGCTTCATCAGCAAATCCTCATCCAATATCACATAATCCGCGCCATAGCTCTTCACAAGCTCATGCATCTTGTTCTCATCCTCTTCCACGATGAACAATGCGAAATCCCTGTCCCCGGCAAAATCATAATTCCTGTTGTCTGTGGAAGCGCCCCTCTCCGCAAGGAAAGTAACCCAATGGCCCTCATCCCACCAGTTGTAGAATTTCGCATCCTTCTCGGTATTTGTGCTGGCCCACTTCAGTGCGGTTTTCCATCCCTGCGCAAGTTCTATAGGAGGGAAATGGTCCGAAATGAAGAATATGCTTGACCCTACTGCAGTAATCAGCATGAAGCCGGCAAATGCTGCAACAGCAAACTTCTCAGCCTTTGTGCGCTTCTCAAAAAATTCAAGCAGGTCAAAGCATACAAATGCCGCGGCAGCAGCAACCGCAAGGCCGAACGCAAATGTCAATTGCAGGCGGTTCCAGGCCATTATGAATGTCGCAAGAATCCAGAAAAACAGGAGAAGGCTCATCACATCATTCCTTTTCCTGAAAATCCTTATGGGAATGAGAATTAGCGCAATTATGGGAAATATTATCAATGCGCTGAATTTCGTGCCGAAGAACTGGTAGCCTGTGTTCTGCTCCCCCACAGTTGCAGCAAGAACATCCCCGCCTGTAATTTCCCCAGTGCCTCCGGAAACCGGCGCAAGGCTCGGAAAGACCTTGTATAAATAGCTGAATGCGCCTGATGTCCAGCCAATCCCTATGTGCAGGGTCATTAGGCCCGCGAATACCGCAAACATTACAACAAACAGGACAGCAAATGCCTTTATTCTCTGAATTTCAATACCGCGCAGCCACATTATCAGCAGGTTGAAAATCCCATATGCAATGAGCAGATATGGAATTATCAGGAACCATCCGCCTATCCAGGGGCTTATGCTCAGCACAATTCCTGCAGCGACCGCATTGAGCAGATTTTTCCTTTTCAATTCAAGCGTGCCTGTTGCCCTTGCGAAAAGGAAGAAACCAAGCACCATGAAAAGGAAGACCATGCTGCTTCCTTCATACCAGCCGGCCATTGTCCTGTAAACGAAAGCGGAGCTTGCGGCAGTGAAAAACCCTGCAAGATAGCCTGCCTTGTTGCTCCTGTAAATGCGCCTGAAAAGGAAGAACATTGCAAGCGCTGTGAGCGCGCCATAAATTGCAGGAAGAACCTTTACAAATTGTATCCACACTTCCTTGTTATAGGCGCTTCCGACTGTGAAGATTTTGTATATTGCGGCATTTATGAACCAGAAGCCCATCGGATCAGAGGGGATTCTTGCCCCGCCTATTTGGTAATATGCTAATGGATCCTTCGGCGCGCATTCAGTGCTCCCTGCCTTGCAATATGTAAGGTCAATTATGCTGCCCTTTCCTATATTCTCAGGCGCAAATACCGGAATCAATTCCCCCTTTATTGCATATGAGGTCATGCGCGCATGCCAGTATGTGTCAAACTCAAAGAACAATTCATACTGCAATTGGTGCCCGCGGATTGCAAATCCAAGTATGAAAATAAGCGCGAGGATGAAAAGCATCCTTTTGTCAAATTTCGGGATTTTAAATGCGGGCATCTGCACTTTCGGGATTCGCATGCCCGATTTTCTGTTTTCCTCGGGCACATTCTGCACTGCCACGGGAGTGCCTTCAGTCTGCGCAGTTTCTTCCAACCAGAATCCCTTCAATCAGTTTCTATAATATAGAAAAACAATAGTTTTAAAATAGAAAGCAGTATTGGGACAAAAATAGAATATACTGTGCGTGCTATGCAAAACTAATTTTTGTTGGAATGAAACAAAACCCCTTTTTAATAGATTTATTGCTAACAATTAATTGGATTAAACTGCAGATGGCGGTATGATGTCAAAAGAAACAAGGCAGGCACTTTATTTCCTATTGCCCTTAATTTTTCTGGCTGTTTTTGTTTCAGGCTGTGTCCAGACCTCAACAGGCGGCCCTGAAGATGGCAGTTATTCTGCGCCAGATTCCGCCCGGGATGGGAATATCGGCCATGATTTTAATAATGATGATTTGCAGGTTCAAGACCGCAACATTGACACAGATTTAGCTGTGCCGCCGCAGGGTTCGGAAGACGATTCCCTTTATCTTGAAATTGACAAGAATGCGCTTTATGAAATTGAAAATTCAAAAAGGACCAAATTGGATTTCGAGCCATACTGCTTTGAGGATGTCTGCTATTTTTCGCTGGGCCTGGCAAAAGACCTCAAAAAAATAAACATTGATTTAAAGGATGCGAATGGCCTGTCCCCCCTTGATTTTTCTCCGCGTTCAAAAAGCATTTCAATCGCATATACTTTCAGCCCGGCAATCCAGAAAAAATGCTTCAAAATGTCCGAAATGCAATATGAGAATTATTTGGAAAGAAAAGACATTGAGACGTATTGCAATAAGCTTGCTGAATTGAATGGAATAACCGGGCTGAACTTTGATGATAACTTTGCGCTTTTTGTCACTTCGCAGCCGGTTTCTGAATTGAGGTATGCCGCGAGATATTTGGGGAACAACGGCGTTGAAGTGGATGCATTTTCATTATACGGCCAAAGGATTTGGGTTGTAATCCTGCACGAATTCGTGCATTACGGGGCGGAAGGGCTGAACCTGCCTCCGTGGCTTGAGGAAGGCCTGGCGGATTATGCAAGTTATACGGTAAATGATGAGCTCATATACAAGCCTCAGCCGACCCCTGAACAAATAACAGGGTGGGACCCCTATGACAACGCTTTTGATGATGAAGAAAATTCAAGAAGGTACAATTATGTCGCATATGCGATCAAGATTTTTGCAAGGGGCCATGGATTGGATAAATTGCCGGATGCGCTCAATTATTACAAGGAATTCAAGGTAGTGCCTGAGGAAAGCGGCATTCAAAAGAACAAATACCTGGAATCGGCGCTGCAAAAAGCATTGCAGGACCAAAATTATTCATTGCAGGAATTTGCATATCCTGATTAAATCAGCAAAAAATGATTAGCAGCGTGAAGGAGGCTCCATGCGTAAGCACAGCGCCAGCCAATCCCCTCCAGGGCTTAACTTCCGGGTTCGGAATGGGACCGGGTGTTTCCCCTGCGGTATGGCCGCTAATCAATAAAAATAGTGCATGAAAGAATTTTTAAATGCTGTCATTTTATCTTTTTGATCAGCTGCGCTGCCTTTTCAAGGCCTTTCCTCAGGAATTCCTCGCGCTTTGCGCCGGCGCATATTACCTTTCCGTTCTTGAAAAGAAGAAGTGTAATTTTTGGGTCGTCAATTCTGAGGATTGCACCCGGGAACTGCTCAGGCTCGTACTCAACATTGTCCAATGACATTGCTGTTTTAAATAGGTCAAGGGTCTGGTTCAGGTTTGCGGTTGCAACCAGATTAACGACATTGTATTCGACATCCCTCTGCACTTTCACATTTGGCTGCACTTCATGGATTAATTTGCTTGCCTTTGTTATTCCGAGCGCAATTTCCTTTTCTGAGCTTGCGCCTGAGCAAATTACTTTTCCATTTTTGAAAAGCAGCATGCTGACTTTCGGCTCTTTCAATTTAAGTATTGCGCCCGGGAACTGCTCGGGCTCATATTCAATATTTGGGATTGTAACAGCCAGATTGTAAAGGTCAAGGGTTGCGTTCAGGTTTCCGGAAGCGACCAGATTAACAACGGCATAGCTTATTTTTCCCGTGGTTTTCATCTGCACATTGCGCGGCTTCTCAGGGGCCAGTGATTCAACTTCCTCGGCGAACTTCTCAAGCAGCTTTGATTTCTTCACCCTTGGCTTTGAAATCCTCGCCTTCCTTATTTTTTTGGCGGATTTCCTTTTCGCTTTTGCCATAATTCTTCACCCCTTATAGTGAATCTGCCGTAATTTTTAATTTATAAAGCTTTCGGCTTTTTAAACCCTAATTATATAAGGGCGGGATAAGGCTTTAAAAAGGATATCTATTCAATTGCGCATGGCCCAAACCGCGCGGAAAGCGGGTGCGCCCCCATAAAATGGTTATAAAAATGTTTTCCTAGGACTTTATATATAGTTAAGAGAGGGAGTTCGGCATATTCAGAAAAAGAATTGGATAGTACAGCAAATCAATTGGGAGTGAAACTTATGGCATGCAAAAAAGCAAGGGGAAAAAGGGCGAAAACCCGCGACAAGTTCAAGATGAAAAGCACAAAGCTCAGCGTGAGCAGGGAGCTTGCTGATATGGCCCTCGGAACAAGGGCGCAGATAACTGTAAATCCGTCAATGCATTCGGGAATGCCTGTTGCGCGCTATCAGGGAAGGACCGTAAGCGTTGTTGGCAGGCAGGGCGGCATGCTGAATGTTTCGCTGATGGAAAGCAAGGGCAAAAAGAATTTTTTGGTCCACCCCGCGCACCTTACGCCAGCAAATAAGGAGGAAGCGTCATGATCGGGAAGAAAATGATTTCAATGAGGCAGATTCCGCTTTACGAGGTCAAGGAAATCCTTGAGCAGCGCCAGGAAAAATCAGAGCTTGGCTACGAGCAGAAATTAACGCATGATTATGTGAAGAAATTCGCGAAAGTATCCAAGGCCAAAGGCGATAAGGCGCTTGCGGATATAAAGGCGATTGGGGATATGGATGATGCGCTTGCAATAAAAATAATTGATTCAATGCCGGGAAGCATTGATGTCCTGCGCCTTCTGATTCCGAAAGGAAGCAAGATTACGGAAGAGCAGCAGCAGAATATACTGAAGATCGTGGGAACATACAGCAAGAAGTAATGTTATTTAGGCCTCAAGGGGAGCGAAGGGAAATGCTTACTGAAGAACACGCAATTGTGCTGGATTATCTGGCGAGGGGCAAGCCCAGCAGTTACAAAACCGAAGCGGTTGCGCAGGTAATAGGGATTGAGCATTTCACCCTGCTTGAGATAGTTCCGAAAGCGGAACTGAAAACAATGGAAGAGGTCTACATAGGAAGGGAAGAAAGGGAAAAGGTTGAGAGGATAAAGCAGCGCATTACCTATGGGGAGCTTACAAACAATTCCATTGCTGAAATTGAAAAGGCAATAGAAACCATTGTCAGCAAGAATGAGAAAAGGTTTGTTGAGTTTTTCAACACTTCAGGCGCGATTACAATACGCAGGCACACGCTTGAATTGCTTCCTGGAATGGGAAAAAAGCACCTGTTCAGCATCCTTGAGGAAAGGCAGAAAAAGCCGTTTGAATCCTTCTCAGACATTGAGCAGCGCGTGCATCTGATGCCCAGCGTCCTGCACACGATAGTTAAGCGCATAGTTGAGGAGCTTATGGGCGAGGCAGAAAAGCACTACCTTTTCGCAAGGCCGCCAGTAAAGAAAGACGAGTTCTTCCAGGGCAGGCGCGAGAGGGATAGCTTTTAATAATGTAATCACATAATAATAAGCAAATAAGGAGGGCAGAAAATGGTATGGGAATGGGTCGCTGTCGGGATTGTTGTTTTAATAGCGATAGTTTTGGTTCTTATATACAACGGGCTTATTGGACTGCGCAACCGCATGCAGAATGCATGGGCGCAGATTGATGTGCAATTGAAAAGAAGGGCGGATCTGATTCCGAATTTAGTCGAAGCAGTAAAGGGCTATATGAAGCACGAAAAGAGCGTTTTTGAGAATGTTACGAAAGCGCGCTCGGCAATGCTCAGCGCAGGGAGCGTAAAGGAGAAGGCGCAGGCAGACAACATGCTCACAGGCGCGCTGAAAACACTTTTCGCAGTAGCTGAAAACTATCCAGCATTGCGAGCTTCAGAAAATTTCAACATGCTGCAGGAAGAGCTTTCGGGAACTGAAAGCAAGATTGCATACGCAAGGCAGTTCTATAATGATTCAATAATGGCCTACAACATGGGTCTGCAGACCTTCCCGAACAACATTGTTGCGGGAGCGCTCGGCTTCAGGCAGACCAATGATTACTTTGAAGCAGGGGCGGCTGAAAGGGCGCCTGTAAAAGTGAAGTTTGAATGAAAAAGGCGAAATGCCGGAAACTAGGGGCTTCTGATTGGTGAAGGCAATGCCTGATGCAACGCGCACTTCAGTTTATGACCGGATTGCATTGAACAGAAGCAAAAGCCTGATTCTCTTTTCCCTGTTTTTTGTTTTCATAGTTTTTCTGGGATACACGTTCGGGATGCTGTTCGGAAGCGCGTATTTCGGGCTGATAATCGCCTTTGTTATTGCATTTCTGCTTTTTTTTGCTTCCTACTACTATTCAGACTCAATAGTCCTGGGAATTTCCGGCGCAAGGGAAGTAAAGCACAGCGAATTCCCCTTCCTTGACAATGCCGTTGAGGGATTAGCAATTGCCTCAGGGATTCCAAAGCCAAGGCTTTATATAATAAATGACACCGCGCCCAATGCTTTTGCCACAGGAAGGAATCCGCAGAAATCCGTAATCTGCGTTACAACAGGGCTTCTGCAGAAACTCAATCGCAATGAACTGGAAGCTGTGCTGGGGCATGAGATGTCGCACATAAAGAACTATGACACGCGCCTGATGGTAATTACGGTTGTTCTTGTGGGAGTTATAGTCCTTCTGAGCGACTGGATAATAAGGAGCATGTGGTATGGAAGGCCGGGCAACAGGGACATGGGGAAGGCAGGGATTGCAATTCTCGCCATTGGAATTGTATTTGCAATTCTAAGCCCCTTCATAGCGCAGATAATAAAGATGGCAATTTCGCGCAAGAGGGAATTCCTTGCGGATGCGGATTCCGCGCTGCTTACAAAAAATCCCCCCGCGCTGGCCTCGGCGCTTGAAAAGATTTCCTCGGACAAGGAGCCCCTGGAGGCTGCGAACAAGGCAACAGCGCACCTCTATATTATTAATCCATTAAAAAATTACAAGGGCTGGCTTGACAATTTGTTTTCTACCCATCCCCCAATAAAAGAGCGCATTGCCGCGCTGAGGGGAATGTAATAGTGGTCCTATGTCCCTGCTTGCAGAACTGAATTCGCTGATGCACAAGTACCGCTTCACCCCTGACAGGAAAGCAAACCAGTGCTTTCTTATTGATGAGCCAATAATAAAAAAATTCATCCATGAAATTTCCCCCAAGAAAAATGAGACAATACTCGAGATTGCCCCCGGCGCAGGCTTCCTTACGCTGGAGCTCGCGAAAAAATCAGATGTAATTGCAATTGAGCGGGATGCCGCGCTTTTTGAGGCGCTGAAGCAGGAAATTACTTCAGGGAATGCCAATTTTTACAACGGGGGCATAATTGAAATTCTGCATTTGCTCCCAAAATTCAGCAAGGTTGCCTGCTCCCAGCCCTATGCGCTTTCCTCGGAGGAGATGTTCGCCCTGCTTTCCAGGGATTTTGAACTGGCAGTCCTTGCGTTCCAGACTGAATTTGCGGAAAAGCTGCTTGCGGAGCCCGGCTTCATTGATTATTCCGCGCTTTCGGTAATGGCAAATTATTTCTACAGCGCGGAAATTATTTCGAAAATTCCCGGAAATTCCTTCTTCCCAAATGCGCCCGGGCAGATTGCAATGCTGAAGATGAAATCCAAGGGCAAATTCTCAGAAATAAGGAATCCTGCGCTTTTCGGGAAATTCCTCAAATCCCTTTTCAGGTTCAGGAACAAGAACCTCTCAAATGCGCTTCAGAACATCTCAAAAATTATGGGAGAGGAAATGCCAAAAGAAAAAATTCCTAAAAACAGCAAACTTGCAGATGAAAAGATTTACCTTATCGGGCCGAAGGATTTTGTGAATCTCTACAAGGAAATTTTCCAATAGCGGTCATTCGAATTTCTCAAGCACTATTTCCCCGGTTTCTACTGCGCTGTTCTTTTTTGCGAATTCCCCCGCAAGCTCGAGCTTGCGCATATTCTCGGCATAAATTTCAAACAGCGGCTGCTCGGGCTTTAATTTTTCCCCCTTTGAAACAAGCAGCATTACCCCCGCCCTGCTGTCCGCAGGAGCCCCGGCAATCCTTGCAATAGTGCTGAGCAATCTCACATTTATGCTCTTCACAGTGCCATCGCCATTTGCCCTTACGACATGCTTGAATTTTGCAAGTTTTGTGTCCTCGGAGCTTAATGTCTTTCCTCCCTGCGCCTTTATTATCTGCCTCATCTTCTCAAGCGCCTTCTTATTTGCAAGCAACTGTTTTGCGGCATCAAATCCTTTTCCGCGCTGCGCCTTTCCGCACAGTTCAAGGAGCGCGCCCGCAAGCTCGCAGGCCTTCTGCGCAAGGTTGTCAAATCTTTTCCCTTCAAGTATCTCAAGGACATATTTCGCTTCAAGCGCGGGCCCAAAAGCCTTTCCAGAAGGCTCAGTCCCGTCAGTAATAAGCGCTTCCACTCTCATCCCCAGTTTTTTCCCAACCTCAACAAATTTCTTTGCAAGGTTTTCAGCGCGCTCGCGGGTCTGGATTTTCACATCAGGCCCCACCGGCAGGTCAAATACAACGTACTTTGCGCCGACGCTTGCCTTTTTGCTTACAACGCTTGCAATTATCTATTATCTTGTCATCCACTGGCGCAAGATCAACCGCGCCTCCCCACACAATTACGCCGCCGATTTTCTCGGTAATTGATTTTATCTGCTCGATTGAAAGGTTTACAGGGGCAAGGACTTCCATTGCGTCCGCTGTTCCTGCGCAGCTTGTAACTGCACGTGAGGAAGTTTTAGGAATGTAACAGCCCGCTGCAGCAACTATTGGCACAACAATCATTGTCGCCCTGCCGTTTATGCCCCCGATACAGTGCTTGTCCACCACAGGAGTTTTCTCAATCTTCAGCTGCTTGCCATCAAGCAACAACGCCCTGGTCATCGAGGTTGTTTCATCCAGGTCAAACCCGTGGATATAAACTGCGGCCATGAAAGCGCTTATTTCTATTTCATCCAATTTATTTTTTCCTATATCGCGCACTATTTCTGAAATTTCCTCAAATGAAAGCTTCTCCCCCTTCATCTTCTTTTTTATGTAAGTGACGCTTTCAGGCTGCGGGCTTGCCTTCACTTCAAGGAAATCGCATTTTTTTATTCCCAATTCCCTGCTAACGTCCTTGAACAGCCCAATCTCATTTTTTTTCACCATTGTTGTTGTAAGGTCGGCAACAGTTGTTACGCGCTTTTTTGTTATTGGGCAGTAAATTTCAATCCTGTCAAGGGGCATTATCCCCAGCTCCTTCGCATCAATCTCATGGATTATTGCAATGAGCTTTCTCGCCTCAATGTCAAACAGTTTCGCGCGCATTTTCTGCACATAATGCGCATTGTTGTTCTTTGTTTTTATCTGGTCTGCCATTTTTTCATCCCGAATGAGAAATGTCTGTAAAATAAAATGAAATTCCTTATTTAATATCCTTTTGTTGCAAAAAAACCGCCGAACGAAAGCTTTATATAGTATGTAAACCTAATATTTTAGTTTGTTTTTGTTCGGATTTGTTATCCGCAGCAATTTATAAACAAAAGCATATAATATAATTGTCTTCGTTAAGAGAGAAAAAGGAGAGGGTGATAAATTATGAGTCTGGTTTCATTGACATTCGGCTCCAACAGGCAGCAAATGTCTGTCGGGAAAACTGTTGAAGTTATAAGGCCCTGGGACAGCATCAGGATTGACCCTGCTGTTGAGAACAGGCTGGAAGTGAAGAAGGTTTCCACTTTCCTGAATTTCGATTACCCCTACATCATTGGCGAGATTTTGCAGGGCGCAGTATGCGAGGGCATGCGGGGAACATGCAACGGGATTGAATTTACTGTTGAGGAAGTCAATTCCAAATACGGCGCAATCGCGAAGGCGGGAATGACTGTAGGGCTTGTTGTAAAGGGAATTTCAAAAGAGCAGATAAACGCAGGCGAAGTAATCATATTGATGCAGTAGAAATTCAATTTTATATACTTCGGCAATCGTCTTAATAATACTTTTGTTCCCCATTCTATTATGCTCCTTTATTTGGATTCAAATGTACTGATAAGTTTGATTAGAAATGAATTAAATGGCGGCCTTAGACCGCTTTATCATTACAGCGAGAACTTCTTCTGCTTGTGCAGAGAGCGGAACATTATTGTAGTTATATCTGGCTTATTCCTAAAAGAAGTCAAATCCAAGACATTTCTAACAGAGAAAGAAATTCTGGATTATTTTAAATCAATCTATCTAATCAAATATGAATTAGCCTTCCCAACAGCGAAAGTTGATGAAAGAAATAAAGAACTAAAAGCAAAGGGTTTGCACTATCCTGATTCATTGCATGCCGCATATGCTCTTGAAACAAACTGCGAATATCTAGTCACATGGAACAAGAAGGATTTTGAGCCGCTGGAAAATCTGATTAGAGTTATTTCTCCTGATGAGGTTCGAAACCATATTCCATAAGGTGCTCGTTTGCAATTCTTATCCTTTCCTTTCTTGTAAGAGGCTCACCCTTATATCCGCGCTTGACTGCAAGCCTGGCAAGTTTTTTTGTTGCTTCTCTTATATTTCTCAATTCATCTGCAGTTTTGCTTAATTCTATCATTCTTTCTCTGATGGCATCCTTTATGAATTCGCTCCTTGAGGAATAGATCCTTGTCTTTTGCAGGACGGCATCCACATCCCTTACAAATTCCCTGTCAACCAATACGCTTAAAGTCGGCATAGTTATATATAACTAACAAGAACAATTTATAAATATAGCATTTCAGCGCATTAAAGCAGCCGTCATTTCTTTTGCAGCTGCATTAATATCTCCGGCGCCATACAATGCCCTTCCTACAATCGCATGCCAGTTTTTTCCTGCCGCTTTTGCGGATTCTGTAATTTTCCCGCCCTGCGCGACCAATCCCGGGGAATATAAAATCGGTTCAATCCCCTTTGCCTCAAGCAATTTTTTATACTCCAGAATCTTCTCGGGCTTGTTTCCGGGAACTACAAAATCCCTTACGCCCAGATCAGCGGCAATCTCATATATGCGCTTCGGCGCATCATCAGCAATAAAACCGGAATCCTTTGCAAGGTAATTTGCATGCGTCATTTCCCCGCCGACAATTATTCCAATACCTGCTTTCTTTGCAGATTCTATCCACGCCCTTTCTGTTGCCGGCCCTGCCTGCGGGAAGAAAATTATTGCATCAGCTCCGCAGCTCTTGCAGGCATTTACAAATTTCTCCCCCAATTCGGGAATGTCTGTTGCTGCCTTCTGATGGTCGTAAATAATAGGGAGTTCTGTGTATTTTCTAACGGCTTCAACAACCTTTTTTAATCCGAAAGGGATTGCAAGCTCCAATCCCACTTTATATGCGCCAATCCCTTCAACACCGCAGGTTTCCTCGACAAGCTTCTCAAGCATTTCCGGGCTATTCACATCACACGCGGGGATAATGCTTCTCTCACGCTTGATTATTCTTTCCATTTCATGTGCCCCTTGCCCTGCTCCACGCTTCCGAATTTTTGAAGTAAGCAGAAATATCCTCAAACTGCTGCTGAGAAAATTTGTTATGCATTTTTAATATTTGCAAAACTTCACTAATTTTGAGCACTGAATGCAAATTATATCCCTTACTGAATGCAAATTATATCCCTTATCAGAAAGTTCCTTTGCCCCGCCCTGCTCCCTGTCAACCAGAACCACAATATCCTTCACCTTCAAACCTTCCGCCTCCAATGGCGCAATTGCCTCGAACTTGCTTGCGCCTGTTGTAATTAAGTCATCAATCACAAGTATTGTTTCCCCGGAATTGTAAACGCCCTCAATTGCCTTTTTTGTGCCGTAATCCTTAACTTCCTTGCGCGAATATATCATGGGCTTGCTTGTTTGAAGTGAAAAGGCAGTTGCAATTGCAATTGCAGCGTATGGAATCCCTGCAACCCTCTCATACTGCAGATTGCCTGCAATATTCTTGAGTTCATTTGCCACAATCTTAAGGATTTCAGGATATGAGACCAGAACGCGCAAATCAATGTATATCGGGCTTTTCAGGCCTGATTTTAGCGTGAATTCCCCGAACTTTATTGCGCCAACATCAAACAGCGCAATGCACAGTTTTTCCTTCTCATCCATAAAAACCCACTTCCCTTCCCTTTGCGCCTTCATCAAATGCGCCATTGTCATAAGCCAATGTTCCATTTACAAATGTCTTCTCAACAACTCCTTTTAATTTCATGCCCTCGAACGGGCTCCATTTGCACTTTGTTTGCAATCTGCTTCCTTCAACAACCCATTCCCTTTTCAAATCAATAATGCAAATATCGGCATCATAGCCGATTTCAATCGCACCCTTGTCCTTTATCCCGAATATTTTTGCAGGAAATTCACTGCACAACTCAACAACCCTTTCAAAAGAAATCTTATTAGCGCCTGCAGCATTAAGCATAAGGGGCAGCATTGTCTCAACTCCGGGAACTCCGCCCGGGGAATCCCAATATCCCTTCTGCTTCTCCTCCCTTGTGTGCGGCGCATGATCTGTTGCAATAATGTCAATTGCCCCGTCAAATATGCCGTGCAGAAGCGCGTTATTGTCCTGCCTGCTTTTCAAAGAGGGATTCATTTTTGCGAAATTCCCGAGTTTTTCATAATCCTCATCATTCAGAAAAAGATGGTGCAGAGTTGCTTCGCAGGTGAGATTGCCTGCGCGCCTTTCCACAATGATTTTTTCCATTCCCTCCAAAGAAGAAACATGGCAGATGTGCAGCTTATTGCCAATTTCCCTGCGCAGGGTCAGCGCCTTTTCTATTGCCGCCTTTTCACACCCGGAATCCCTTATTTTTGTATGCGCCGAAGTGGAATTCTCGTTTTTATGCTGCTCGGAATTCTGCCTTATTATTGCCTCATCCTCCGCATGCACGCTTACAATTTTATTCTGCATTTTTGCAATCTGGAATATTCTTCGCAGCACATTTTCATCCTCAATCAGCATGTTTCCTGTTGATGAGCCCATAAAAACCTTGAACGAGGCAATATTTTCATTCGCGGCATTTTCCAATTCGCTTAAATTCTCGGTTGTAGTGCCAAAGTGAAAGCCAAAATTGCACAATGAATCTTTCTGCACCAATTTTCTTTTTTCTTCGAGCAATTGCACTGTTGTAGTTGCCGGCTTTGTATTCGGCATATCCAGAACAGTGGTAATGCCCCCTGCAAGCGCTGCCCTGCTTCCTGAATTCCAATCTTCCTTATATTCCATTCCCGGAACGCGGAAATGCACATGCGCATCAATGCAGCCGGGAATGATTATTCTGCCTTTGCAGTCAATTTTCTGCGCTGCCTCAATCGGAAGTTTGCTTAAATCAGCAATTTTCCCTTCTGAAATTCCAATATTCAAGTCCATAAAAGAGCCGGAAACAAAAACCCCTCCATTTTCAAGCGCATAATCCATTTATTTCTGCCTCCATTCCGCATATTCTTTCAATGGAACGCTTTTTCCTGTTTTCAGCCGCGCTGAAATTCCAAACTCAAGCATTTTTCCCAGCATTTCATTCCCGAATACTGGGCCATCTGCGCACACTCTTATTCCATTTACCGAGCACTGGCCGCAGATCCCAAGGCCCCCGCATTTCATAAAGCGCTCCAAAGAGGCCTGCAAAGGGATTCTGTGCTTTTCGCAGATTTCAAAAACATGCCTCATCATGGGCTCAGGGCCGCAGCAAAAAACAGCATCAAATTTTTTCCCTCCAGCAAGCAGTTTCTCAAGCACCTGAGTATTGAATCCTTTTTCCCCTGCGCTTCCGTCATCTGTTGTTATGTATAACTCCGAGCACTTTCTCAGGCGATCTTCAAACAGCAAATCATTTTTAGTGCGCGCTCCCAAAATGAAAGTTGAATTTTGCAGTGCTTCCGCAAGCGGGACAAGCGGAGCAGCCCCTATCCCTCCGGCAACAATGCATGCGCTCTTTGCCCTGCCCGCATCAAACCCATTCCCATAGGGGCCCCGAATTCCAAGGATTTCCACGGCGCGCATTTCATGCATCTTTTCTGTTGCCTTTCCCTTTTTCTGCACAGTGATTGCAATATCGCCTGAAATCTTTGAGAGAGAAAATGGCTTCTCATCAATGCGCGGAACCCAGACCATTATGAACTGCCCCGGCCTTGCCTCAAGATGCGCATCCAGCACAAATGTTTTC
>JAGVWD010000046.1 GCA_018304445.1 Candidatus Iainarchaeum sp.
CCCATCACTCCCTGATTTCAACCCTTGCGCCATTGTGCGCCAGCGAATGTTCAGCCGCTTCAAGCACCTTTACAACGCGCAATCCTATTTCTCCCGAGGTTTTTGGCGCCTTGCCCTGCTCAATGCACTCAATGAAGTGCGCCAATTCAGCCTGCAGCGCCTCGGTTTTTTCCGTTGGTATTGGCACTGCGCCCTTGTCCCTGTAGGAAATGTCTTTTGCTGATTTTGCATTTTCCTGAAGCAAATCCACTCCCTTATCATAAACCGTCAGTTCATTCTCCTTTGTAATGTCATACACAAGCATTTTTTTAGTTCCAACAACGGCCATTTCCCTGTCCTTTACGGGATAGAGCCATGAATCGTGCACATTTGCAATCACTCCATCAGAATATTCCATGCACAGGTGCGCATCATCAACAATTCCGGGAATGAAATGCGATTTCCCAGAGGCGCTTACTGCTTTTGGTTCCTTCCCCAGCCAGAAATTTATTATTGAAATGTCATGCGGGGCAAGGTCATACAAAACATCAATCGGGTCCAATTGGAACAATCCTAAATTCAGGCGCGAGGAATTCACAAACAGGATTTTTCCCAGTTCTCCGGAATCAATAATCTCCTTTGCCTTATTTACTGCGGAAGTGTATTCAAATGTGTGGCCTGCCATCAGCACAAGCTTTTTCTCGCGCGCGATTTTAATCAGCTCCTCTGCCTGCTTCGCAGTCTGCGTCAAGGGCTTTTCAATCATTATGTGTTTGCCAGCAAGAAGAGCCTGCTTTGCGATTTTGTAATGCGTTGTAACCGGAGTCGCAATTACCAGCCCCTTTATGCTCTTGTTGGAAAGCACCGAATCAAAATCCGTTGTTGTTTCTGCCTTGGGGTGCTGGCTCTTGATTGCATCGCATTTCCCCTCATTCAGATCGCACGCAATAAGCCTTTCAACTTCCCCAAGCTCCTGGAGCCTTGAAAGGTTCCTTGCAATCTTCGGACCCCAATATCCCAAGCCAATTACAGCAATGCCAGTCATACCTTACACTATCCTTCATAAAACAATGAACTTTGAAACATAGCCTATTATAGTTAAGGAAATTAAGGCAACAAAGGTTTAAAATGCAAATGCCGGCAAATGGTTTTGAGGGTTGTACTAAATTTGGCTGGTTTCATAAACTGGTTTCCCGTCAGAATACTTCCAGTGCTGCGGCAGGGTAAATTTATTTCCTTTAGTTCTTCTCTTAGCAATAATGCTGGCTTGCATTTTCCCAGAAAAAATGTTTGCGCCGAGCTGGCCCACCGGAACATTTCCTGTCATATAAGTGTATGTCCTAGGGTCAACTAATCCCTCTAAGCAATATGCAGCAACTGGCTCTAAAAGGAAAATTGGCCTCTCCGATTCCGGCACGTCAATCATTCTTAATAATTTATATTCAATCCAGGCCATAGCCTCCCTGATTATCGGAACCCTTACTTTTTGCGAGTCCATCAAAGTAAATCCGCTGTCCCTAACTTTAGCATTGCCGGACTCATAGCTTCCATCAGAGAGCACATACATCTTTTCTACGTCCTCCTGCATTGGCCAAATGAAATTTGCGACTGCCTCTTTTGTTTCAAGCAAATTTCTATAAGTTTTTCTGGTGCCCGTAATTGACACCAGATGCACAGGCGACCCTGCATTCTCAAATGGCCCCGTGTGCTTCGGGGGCCTCTTGCCCTGCAATGTCAAAGTCGACATGGGGGCCGCATCATAATCAAAACCCCGGTCATATGAGAATCCTGGCATTCTGGCAAAGTATTCATCGCGGACGCCATTAGCCATATGGTGCATTGTAGTTAACACAGCAACCGGCCTCGGGGCGCATAGATTAAAAGCCGCATAGAGTGGAACTTCCATAATTTTTTCCATAGCTATCCTTCCTCAATTTCTGCTTGCTGCGCTAATTTCCCTTTAATGCGCCTTCCAGAAGGCTGTTGTCTGTTGACTTTCTGATATTCGGCAGGCCGCTTATTAGCCCTTGCGCATAAGCGAGGTCCGCAATTTCCTGCATTTGGTTTATATGCCTCTCCGTTATTAGCACATCTATTTCGGCAATTGTTTTCGCTTCAAGGTTTTTTTCATAAGATGCTGCTATGTCTAAAATGCTTTCATCAAATTTTATTCTCGCTTCTTCCATGAACCATTTGTTTGCTTCTTTTTGGTGGGTTGCATAATAGTAGTATGCTTCAACATAGGATTTCAAGAAATTTTTTGCTGCAGCCGGATTTCTTTTTATAAAATCTTCAGACATTACCACTACTGCCACAGGAAAGAACGATTCAAGCACTCGTGCTTTTCCTTGGTGTTCAAATAATGCAATATTTGGGTCCCAGCTAGCTATCGCATCAATTTCACCCCAGCTTTTGTCAGTTCCTTTCTGCACTATTGCTGCTTGTTCCAAAACATCCAAGTTTATTAATTTTACATCTTTTTCCAGTCCGCTCTCCTTCAATAATTTCAACGTGCCTATGTGTGCCCCTGAACTAAAGGGCGTAGTGATATTTTTTCCTTTTAAGTCATCTAGACTATTTATTGATGAGGCTTTGGGAACAATTATGGCATCTCTGAAATCTATTAACCTTGCAACAATTTTCCATTTTACTCCTTTGGAAAGCAGTGTTATTGCGGGCATATCTGCAACGAATATTATATCTACATCTCCGGTTATTGCTGCCTCAATCAGCGGTCCGCCATAACTGAATGCTTTAAATTCGGGCATTAAGCCGTTTTTCTCCAAAAAATCAGTGTGCTTCAGCGTTTGCGCTATTTGCCC
Organism: Candidatus Iainarchaeum sp.; assembly: GCA_018304445.1. The sequence goes on from JAGVWD010000046.1 coordinate 2,802, forward strand.
CTGGGTTGCCCAGGCAACCTGCCAGCCAATGTTAATCGGAACTTTGTCTGATTCATTAACCTGGCCGCCAGGCCAAATGAAAATTAACAGGGCCACTATTATTACTGCTGCTGCAGAAATGATTATTTTTTTATTCATTAATTCTCCTCCCTTTATGCTGTCTTTCTCACTTCATGCGCTTTTTCTACTTCTTCTCTCAAACTTCTCCAGATTTTTCTTTTAATTCTTTGAAATTTTTGCTCATACCTAATGTTTCCTGTTCTTGGCCGCGGCAAAGGGATATCAACTATTTCCTTAATTTTTCCTGGCCTTGCTGTCATAATAAACACTTTATCCGATAGGAACACGGCCTCATCCAGGCTGTGCGTGATAAAGAAAATTGTTTTTCTTGTCCTTGCCCAAAGTTTCTCCAGCTCCCCCTGCATCAGCTCTCTTGTCTGCCAGTCCAAGGCTGCAAAGGGCTCATCCATTAGCAATATTTTATGATTTGCTGCCAATGCCCTTGCGATTGCAGTCTTTTGTTTCATTCCGCCCGAGAGTTCGGAAGGATAGCTGTTCTCAAAGCCATTAAGCTTGACCATGTCAACATAGTTCTGGACTGATTTCTTTCTTTCATCTTTCGGGAGCCCAATGGCTTTCAAAGGAAATTCAATGTTTTCATATACTGTTTTCCAGTCAAATAAGGCAAGATTCTGAAAGACTACGCCGCATTCATTGGGGGTTTGATTAAGGGGCTTTGAATTTACTAAAACATCCCCCTCCTCATATCCAAGAAAGCCGGCGAGAATATTGATTAAAGTGGTCTTCCCGCAGCCATTTGGGCCAACGACAGAGATGAATTCTCTTGGATTGACATTGAATGACATATCTTCTAATGCCTTAACGCCATATGCGCCATTGGAAGGATATATTTTATTCAGATTTTCAACTTCAATTGCGGCGCTCATCTTTGGACCTCCTGCATTGTTTGCGCTATTTGCATTCTTTTCCAGGGGATAATAAAAGTTTCGAATATTTTCATTCCTTTAAGCATCAGGAATCCGATTAATCCAATAACAATCATCCCGACTATGACAAATTGCGTCTGAAGCATTATCCTGTTCAATTGAATCATATAGCCCAAACCGGAGGCGGCCCCTACCATTTCAGCAGTAATGACAACCATCCAGGCAAATCCCAGACCAATATGCAGCCCGATTAAGATTGAGGGCAAGGCAGCAGGCAGCAAAACATCGAAGAGCATCATCATTCTATTTGCCCTGAGTGATTTTGCTGCATGAATGTGGGTTTTCTGGATGTTCTTTACTCCTTCATAAGTGTTGGAAAATACCGGGAAAAATGCCCCTAACGCGACTAAGAAAAATGCGGGGTTGTCTCCAATCCCGAACCATAAAATAGCAATTGGAATCCATGCAATCGGGGGGATTGGCCTAAGCAGTTCAATCAGAGGCGTCAAGTAATTGGCCGCCCTATTAAACGATGCGAGCAGCATACCTGCGACAATTCCGAAAAAGGAGGCGATAACAAAGCCAATCAGAACCCTTTTTATGCTGGCAATTGAATCCACTAACAAAACCCCTGAGGATGCCATCTGGATGAATGCGGCTAACACGTCAGTGGGCATTGGAAGAAGCTCTGTTCTGATGTAGCCGGACATTCCCAAAAATTGCCAGATCGCTAAAAGAACTGCAAATATAAATAACTTTTTGGTAAAGGTCAGGCTATTGAAAATCTTCGTTTTGAATATTTTATGCATAAATAATTTGCTGCTTGCACCGCTATTAAAGAGATGTTGTACCTGACAAGTACAAAAAAATTAGGCTTTTAATACATTGCACACAACTTACTGATATGGACAAGACTCCGCTCCATAAAATTGGGGTTACCAATAACGAAACAGAAATTTACCTGCTGCTTATAAAGTTAAAGGAGGCTTTGGCATCGGAAATCGCCGGAAAGTGCCATATTTCCAGGCCGCACGTCTACGATTCGCTAAACAGGCTAATTGACAAAGGGCTGGTCAGCTATGTGGTTAAGTCAGGCAGGCGATACTTTCGGGGCGCCCCCCCAACCAGGCTAATTGACTACATTAAAGAGAAGGAGGCTGACTTAAAAAGCCAGGAACAAGAAATCAGAAAAATTTTGCCCCAACTTTTTGAATTGCAAGAGCCGGAAAAGATTAAGCCCTCTGTTGAAATATACGAGGGAATAGAAGGGCTGAAAACAATACTGGGCGACATCATTAAGACAAAAAAGGATGTGCTGATGTACAATGTTTCCGACAAGCTGGAAAAGGAGTTTCCCATAATTATTAAAAAATTCAAGGAAAATAGGAAGAGGGATAAAATACGTGCAAGGATAATCTGCCTGCAGGGTTCGGCCATTTCAATAAATAAATCCGATGAGATAAAATTTGTCCCGAAGGAGAATTATTCCCCCTCGCCAACAATAATCTATGGAAACAAGATAGCCATGATTTTGTGGAGCGAACCCATACTGACAGTTCTAACAAAAGACAGGGAAGTGGCTGAAAGCCATAGAAATTATTTTGAATTAATGTGGCAGCAAAAGACGCGTACCTTTTATGGCAGGGAGGGATTTGCCGCAGCATGGGAAGATATGCTGGCAGAGGGGAAGAACTTCATTGGATTTGTTGGAAAAGACGGGGCAAGGGAGGACTGGAGAAAGCTCTATCCGGATCTATTCGACAAATACCATGCTGAAAGAATAAAAAGAAAAATAAAAGTAAGAGTGATAGTTGCTGTTGACAGGAGGAATTTCAAAAAAGAATTGTATAATATGCCTTATTCTTATTATAAATTTGCTCCGCAGGGCTTTGCGGTAGTTGGCGGAATTTACGTGTACGGCAACAAAGTATCAGTCTGGAGCACGGCAAAGGAACCTATCATAACAATTATAGAAAGCAAAGAACTGTCAAAATCTTACAGAGAACAATTCAATCTAATCTGGGATATATCAAAATAAGCTAAGCAATTTTTATTTCTGCATATCATAAACCACAAAATTTCCATATGCAAATGCAATTTCCCACTGAATTCCGGCTTCGGCATAATAAGGGGAGTCAAATGCATACCCCTTCTCAATCACAACGTATTTTATGCTCTCTTCCTTGACCAAATCATTGATGCATTCAATGCATTTATTCTCAATTATGTAATCCTGCTTATTTTTGTTTATCATCATGATGCGCCAGGCCTTGTCCTGCAGGGTCTGGGTTTCCCCGAACGCGCCGAAGGTATCCCTCGGGAAATAGGCATAAACATCAAAAGGGATCTTATTGGAATACATTGCCTGCGCAAGTGAATCCTTCGTAAGGAACAATGTTTTTTCCAGTGTTGGATCAAAATTGTAAAATTCCCGCGCAAATTGATAGCCCGAATAGCTTATTTTTTCTTCCCCTTTTTGCAATTCCATTATGAGGCTTGAGGAGAAGAAGCTTGCGAGGCATATTGTGAGCAAGGCAATCTTGAAATATCTGTTCTGCGCAATTTTTGATTTTGCAAGCACGCCTGCTGCAAACACAACTGCAATAATCACAATCAAACTGATGAATTTTGAATGCGCTTCCTTCAGAACAATGCCAAGGGCAATTATTGAATAGATTATTATAGAAAAAATGAACAACTTCAGCAGGAATTTTGCATTTGCATCAAGGAATTTTTTCCTGTTAGTAAAAATAAGCACTAATGCAATAACGAATGCTGCGCTTGCTATAATTCCTATCCACAATGGAACAAAGCGCAGCGCTTCAACCAACAATTGCAATGAAATTGCGTTCTGGGCTTTCGGAAGCGCTAATGAATTTGCTATGTAGACCATAATCGGCACTGCAAGCGAGGGAATTGCAGGCAGCGCGGAAAAAACAAATTGTGAAAGCTTTCTGCCTGCCTCTTTAAGGCCTGTGCGCAGCAAAAGCGCAAGAATGAATATTACTGCAATGAGCGCTGATGCGAGATGCGAAGCAATTGCAATCGGGAAGAACAAATATGCAAGCCTGCTGCGCTTGAGATACATGTAAGCTGCAAGCAGCGCAAACGCCATCCCAAGAATCATAGGGTGCATGCCCCAGAAGAAGTTCTGGAACACGATGCGAGTTGAGATGAATAAAATTGCTGCAATTTCGCCTGCATGCTCACTCCTGAAAAATTCCCTTGCGAACAGGTAAATTGCAAGCAGTTCAACCGCGGCGATTATTGCCCCAATAAATGCATACCACAAATAATCTGGAATTATTGGAAGCAAATCCGAGAACAGCTTCACAAATGAGTGATATGCCACATAATAGCTGAACGCAACATCAGAATAGGGCGCATAGGTAAGGGGAATTTTCTCTGCGAGAAGGCGCGTTATTGTTATCTGCCCGGAATCAATGCTTGCGGAGTAAAAGGGGGTAATAAGAAAAACCGAATAAATGCAGAGCGCAAACATCAAAATTGAGAGCGCAAATATTCTCGGCTTTACCGCAAGGTCAAAATGGAATTTCCTGTAAATTAAATAGCTTGCAATTGCGGAAACAACAAAAATGAATATTGAATTTCTCCACAAGTAGCCGAGCCAGAGGGAAATGAGGACTGAGGCTGAAATGAAAATAAATGCAAAGAGCAGCGCGGAGTTCGCAAATTTCTTAAATTTCATGGAATTTTCATTCATTGCTTTCACTCAGGCCAAGTTTTACAGGCTCTGTTGAAAAGAGGAGCGCGCCTATAAGCGCGGAGAACCAGTAGCCTGCGAAAAGATATAGCAGGGAATAGGCGATTGCCATTTCCGGAACAATAGAATAAAAGCCGAAAAGAAAAAGAAATGCCGCATCCCTTGTGCCTATTCCGGAAATGCTTATCGGAAGCAAATCAAGCAGCGCTGCTATCGGAACAAGTAAAAACAGGAATATAATCGGGATTTGCGCATGAAGGTTCAGCGCAATAATGAGCATATATGCAAAGACAATCGCAAGAAGCCAGTCAAAAACCGCAATTGCAACCGCCCTGGAAATGTGGATTTTCCCTTTTTTTATTGCATGCGCGAAGGAATCGTAAAAATCATGGAAGCTTGTTTTGAGCTTTTCCTTGTGCTCCATTGGCACAAACATATTGTAGAAGGGCTTTGCAATCCTGCCGATGAAATTCCTCCTGAGGAAAAGGAATACTGCCGCGATGAATGCCAGGACAATGAGCGCAAGATAGTGCAGGGGGATTACAACAATGTCAAACAGCAGGGCAAAGCCGGCTATTGCAAGCAGGCCCAGCACAAACAGCAAACTAACATCAATCAGCCTGTCAATAAAAACTGTTGAGAGCGCCTTTCCAAGGGATTTTGTATTTTTTTGAAGGTAGAACGCGCGGGCAAAATCCCCTATGCGCGCAGGCGTGAAAACAGAAATGAAATAGCCTATGAAAAACACTTTAATGCATTTTCGCAGCGGAAAATCAGAATCATGCGCCCTTATTACCTCCCTCCACTTTACACCCTTCATAAATCCTGTGAGCAGTGCAAGCGCAAGCGCAATTGCAAAGAATGCGGGATTTGCATTTGCAAGGATTCCGAGCAGCTTGCCGATGTTGATATTGAGCAGTATGAATGCGAAAAGCGCAATTCCTATGAGGACAAGCAGCTTCTTTTTTGCCATTATGCTATAACAGTGCCGCATAATTTAAATAATGCTTCCAGTTTGAGCATTGTACTATTTGTGATAAATTTATATGCAGATTAATGGAATAATCTTTGAGATTGCAATGAAGATTGTGGAAAAGGCCTGGGGCTCTGAGCAGTGGATTGCAAACAACAGCAAGTACTGCGGTAAAATACTGAACCTGAAGCAGGGCTTCCGGTGCAGCAAGCACTTGCACAAGGAGAAGGACGAAACCTTCTATCTGCTTGAAGGGAAAGTCGCGCTTGAGCTCGGAAATAAAACAATACTGCTTAAGCCTGGCGATTCCGCGCATGTGCTGCAAAATACCCTGCACAGCTTTGCCGGCCTTGAGGACAGCAGGATAATAGAATTTTCCACAACGCACTCCGATGCGGATTCTTATAGAAAAACAAAAAGCGGGGCAATTCCTTTAAATCAAATTTTCGCGGAAATGAAGCAGAAGAAAATTCTTGTTGTTGGGGATGTGATGCTTGATGAGTTTGTTATTGGAAATGTTGAGCGCATGTCACCTGAAGCGCCTGTTCCTGTAATTAATGTGAAGGAAATTAAGCACACATTAGGCGGGACCGCAAACACTGCAAACAATATTTCTGCATTGGGCGCAAGGGCGGTTGTTGCGGGCATCATAGGAAACGATGCGGAAGGGAAATTGCTGCGCAAACTGATTGCAAATGCGAAAATTGATTCTTCCTGCCTGTTCGCAGCAAAGAGAAAAACAACCAAAAAGAGCAGGCTGTTGGCGGGAGCGCAGCAGATTGCCAGGATTGATTCTGAAGCAACCGAAAAAATAAGCAGGCCTGAGGAAGCAAAACTGATAAAATCAATTAAAAATAAATTCAAGGGGATTGATGCCGTTATCGTATGCGATTACAACAAGGGCGTTATAACAAAGAATGT
>JAGVWD010000007.1 GCA_018304445.1 Candidatus Iainarchaeum sp.
ATATTCCTTATTATCGGCCTGCCTTTTGCATCAAGAAGAACCTTGGGCTTTGGATTCAACTCCACTCCGTGCGCATCATAAAGCACATGCTCTTGAAAGCGCTTTTTAAATCCAATTATTCTTGGCATTGACATCACCTTGTTTTTTCAAATTCTAATTGCAATGTTTGCAGCTTCCAAAGCAGTTCAGGCAGTTCTGCAATCTTTATGCGCCTCTGCTTCATACTATTGCGCTCGCGCAATGTAGCGCTCTCATCCTTCAATGTATCAAAATCAAGAGTAATTGCATAGGGCACAGCAATCTCATCAGCGCGCGCATATCTCTTCCCAATGCTCCCCTTATCATCATACAGAATGTCAAAGCCGCATTCTGAAAGCTCACTTGCAAGCGCCCTTGCCTTTTCATCAATCCCTTCCTTATTCACAAGGGGAAACACTGCAGCAAAATATGGTGCAATCCTCGGATTCAAATCCAAATAAACGCGCTCCTCGGGGCCGCGCTTTTCCCTTTTGTATGCCAAATCCAGCAAAACGTAAAGAGTTCTGTCAATTCCCGTGGATAACTCAAAAACATTCGGAATGAACGCTTCGGAATCCCCTTCCTCCTTTATTTTGATTTCCTTTTTGCTTTCTCGCGCATGGCCTTTCAAATCATAATCAGCGCGGTTATTGCACGCAATCAGTTCAATCCATCCCTCGGAGCATTCAACTTCAAAATCCCAGGCTTCCTTTGCATAGAAAGCCCTTTCATTTTCAGCAAGCTCGCGCAGGCGCATTTTCTGCAATGGAACTCCATAAGCTTCATACAACTGCTGCACGCGCGCGAGATAGTAAGCAACCAGCTGCCCAGAAACAATTTTTTTATCAGCCGCTTCCTTGCATGAAACCGCCTTTACATCTTTTCCCAGCTGCATCAAATTCAGTTTGTATTCCGCAACCTCGCTCCAATTTTCAATTGCGTTTATTTTCTTCGGGTTGAAGAATATTTCCACTTCCATCTGCCCGAACTCCCTTGCCCTCAGAAGTGTATTTCTCGGCGCAATTTCATTCCTGAAGGAAGCTCCGGCCTGAGCAATCCCCAGGGGCAGTTTTGCCCTGCAGGTTTTAAATATGCGGTCAAAATCCAGGAAAATGCTCTGGCAGGTTTCAGGGCGCAAGTAGCACTGCACATCCCCTGTTGCCCCAATTTGGACGGACATCATCATGTTGAATTTCTTCACTGTTGCAAAATCCTTTGATTCGCATTTTGGGCATTTCACCTCGTGCTTTTTAATTAGCGCATCCAGTTCCGCAGTTGAAATGCTTTCAGGCACAAGCTCCTTTGAGGAGTCCATTATCAATTTATCAGCGCGGTAAAGCGAAGCGCATTTCCTGCACTGCACTATTGGATCATTGAAATTCTCAAGATGCCCGGAAGCCTTAAACACTGCTTCAGGGAGAATTTGCGCTCCGAAAATCTCCAAAAAACCTTCTTTTTGCAGCAATTCCCTGCGCCAGAAATCAATTACTTTCCTGCGCAATGCCTCCCCTATGGGCCCAAATTCCCAGAAGCCGGAAGGCGCATTGCTGTATATTTCAGCGCTCGGGTAGAATATGCTCCTGCGCAATGCCAAATTTATCAAATCTTCAGAGCCCATAAAATCACTTATATACTAATTCAAATATCATTTATAAAGCGATTCCTGCAGTATTAGATTATGGCAAAACAACATGGGCAGGGTCCTTCGGCCAGAAAAAGGGCCAATGAGATTGTTAGAAAACAAAGGCATCTTGAGAAACTTAAGGAACACTTATTAAGGATGCAGATTAAAAAAGAATTTAAAAAGCAGCACTTAGCTGAGTCAAATGACTACCGTGAAAGGTTTGTCAAAAAGCTTGAGCAGTTTGAAAGATGGAGGGAAGAATTAGATCCGAATTCAAGGCTTGCAATTGAAATGAGGAGGCAAATAACCCTCCTTAAAAAGAGGTTGAAACACATTGATGAGTGGGCCAAGCAGGCAAAAGAAAATCCTGAATAAAACAATGCTGCAAATGAGAATGCAGGGATTTGGTATATTTATTAATTTATTGAATGATAATATTTGCTGAGAACATGCCTAAAACTAAAATAGAGCTGCTGCGCTCGCGCCTGATAAAAAAAGTGAGGGAAGAGGTTGTTGAGAAGTTTTCAGGAATTGACAACCACATAATCAAGGCTGTGAACGTGCTTGATGACCTGGACAATGTGGGAAATCTGCTTGCGGAGCACGCGCGCGAGTGGTATGGGTTCTATTTCCCGGAGCTTGAGAAAATTGCAAATGAGAATGAGCTCTTTCTGAGATTGGTAAGCGAATTGGGGGAGAGGGAGAAATTAACAAAGGCTGAAATTTCAAAAATGCATGAGAATGAGCAGACTGCGGAGAGAATTGAGAGCGCTGCCAAAAAAACAATCGGGAGCGAGGTAAAAAAAGAGGACCTTGCTGAAATCAAATTGCTCGCGCTCAATGCGCTGAATCTTATCGGGGAGCGCAAGTACCTTGAAAAATACATCGATATGCGCATGAAGGAATTCTGCCCGAATATTTCCGAAATCGCCGGAAGCGTGCTTGGCGCAAAACTGCTCGCAAAGGCCGGAAGCCTGAAGCGCATTGCGCTCATGCCCTCTTCAACCATACAGGTTCTTGGCGCCGAGAAGGCATTGTTCATGAGCAGGAAGAAGCATGCAAAGGGCCCCAAATATGGGCTGCTGTTTTCGCATGCGCTTGTGAAGCAGATGAAAAGGGAGCACAAGGGGAAGCTTGCGCGCACTCTCGCAGGCAAAATTGCAACTGCAGCAAAGGCCGATTATTTCACTAAGCGCAATATTGCAGCTGAACTGAAGCGCAGTTTGGAAGCAAGGGTAAAGCGCTTGACATAGTACACGATATATTTAAATACTTTAATCATATAAACTTATATGATAGATATGGATTCCAGAACTACTGTTTTGCATTACCCAAGGCTTGACACTGTGCTAATGATAGAAGATGCAATAAAGAACGCAAATGATTATCCCAAGAGAACAGAACTCTGGAAAAAGCTTCCAAAGAAAGTAATGTACCAAACATACAGGATAGTAATTGACTATCTTATAGACTCAAGAAAAGTAATGCTCACCAGGGATGACAAGCTCGTCTGGGTCTTCGCGGACAATGAAAAGCTCAAAAAACTGATTAAAGAGAGCGTGCCGGCAAATGCGTGAAATAAAATATTCAGCAGAATTTAACAGGTTCTTCAGCAAAACAAATTAAAAGAGATGAAAATGCAGGCGCAATTGAAGTTGCAGGAAATTTTTCCCGGAATTTATTCATATGGGAACAGGCTTCTCACAAGGAATCTCGCCCCCGGAAAAAAAGTTTACGGGGAGGGGCTTTTCAGCATTTCCGGAACTGAATACCGCAATTGGGACCCCTTCCGGAGCAAGCTCTGCGGAGCAATGAAAAAGGGCTTGAAAAAAATTCCAATAAAGAGCGGGGCAAACATTCTTTATTTGGGCTCTGCAGAAGGCACAACCATAAGCCATATTTCCGACATTATCGGGGAGGAGGGGATTGCGTTCGGAGTGGATGTGAGCGCAAGGGTCATGAAAAAGTTTCTCTATCTCTGCGAAACGCGCAAGAACCTTGTTCCGATACTTGCGGACGCGAATTCCCCGGAAGGCTATGCGGAATATCTGGAAGGAACAAAAATTGATTTATTGTACCAGGACATTTCGCAGAAGAACCAGACAGAAATATTCATAAAAAATGCCCAAGCTTATTTGCCAAGAAATAATTACGCGCTGATTGCAATAAAGGCAAGGAGCATCAGCTCCGAGGGAAGCACAAAAATGATTTTCGAGAATGCGAAGCGCGAGCTTGAGAAGGAATTTGAGATTGAGCAGTCCCTGAATCTTGCGCCCTTTGACAAGGAGCATGAGATGGTCCTATGCAGAAGAAAATAAAAATTAAAAAAGCAAAAATAAATTATGCCTCCGAATTTAAAAGGCAGCTAATCCATTTGCTTTTCGGATTGGTTGCGATTGCAATTATATTGCTCATCGGCGCGCTTAATTCGCTTTTTGTTTTTGCAGGGGTTTTCTTTATCGGGCTTGTTATTTCCGATTTGATAAAGCGTGGAGTGAATGTTCCACTCTGCAGGGAAATTGTAAGGCATGTGCAGAGGGAGCATGAGAAGCATTTGCCGGGAAAGGGCGCATTGGTGCTTGCGCTTGCGATTCTTGTTCTGCTTGCGCTCAATGTAATTTATTTCAATGATGAAAAAATTGTTCTGGGCGCATTAATTGTTCTTGCAGTTGGGGATTCTGTTGCTCCAATGGTTGGAATGAAATTCGGGAAATTAAAAATGGGGAAAAGGAGCGTTGAGGGAACTATTGCAGGCATAGTTGCCTCATTTTTGGTCCTGTCGCTTTTGTTCTCCCCGCAAACCGCATTTATTGCGGCATCCTTCGGAATGCTTGCGGAATTCCTTCCATTTGATGATAATTTCACAATTTCAATAGTAAGCGCGGTTGCATTAAAATTAATAATATAACCAAACACTAATTTTGATTATGAGCCGGTAGCCTAGTTTGGATAGGGCAACTGCCTCCTAAGCAGTAGGTCGGGAGTTCGAATCTCCCCCGGCTCGCTATAGGCGGGAAAATGTCAGAGGGATACTATAAACACATTCCATTGAGCCAAAAGGTCAGAAGAGCTAAGGGCAGCCAAAGCTTTTTAAAGACCCTAAGGGGGAAATATATAATTCATGGCAATAAAAAGATCTTTGCACAAACATTTATTGATAAAGAAAGGTCCAGGATTAATCTTGTTGTGCACAATGCCGGTAAACAATTGTTTCAGAGACTCTGTAATTTTGAAGCGAGGAAAACTAAGGATGGGTGGAATGTATATCACAGATATTTGCATGATGATTATCATGGATTAAACCTCGGGAGACTTGGTTTCAGACTTATAGAAATTGCAATAAAGAAGCATGGCGGCAAAGAGATTTTCTTGGAAGCAGATAGAAAAGACGTTATCAATACGGTTCTTGGCTTAGGCTGGAATATAGACCCAAAATTTGAAGTTAACTTTAAAAATGCACTTGGCCTTGAAAAATCTGATAGCTTGCCATCAAGGCAAGAAATAAGAAGAAAACTAAGGCAAAGACGTGATGAATCGCTAGGAACAACAATACGATTAATGAAAGAATGCAAGTAATTAACTAAACCTTTAGAAAAGATTATATAGTTAAAAAAATATTAATGTGTTGGTAAAAATGACATTATTCGACCCACAACTTGAATTGAGATTGATTTTCGTATTCGGGATTCTGAACATTGTTGGGATTGCGCTTGTGCTGCTTTCGTGCCGTTGCCTTTTTGCAAGGCTTATAAACCCGAAAAGCAGTATTATGATGAAGTTCTACAACCTGCACTGCTATTACTGGCTTCTGTTCTTGATTTCAGTATTGGCGCATGCGCTTATTGCATTTGACCTGCTTGGAATCCCGAAATAGGCGCCGTGTGGCAATTGACGTAATGCTTTTAAATACAAATGCACTAATCTATAATAAGGATTTTTATGGACCAACTTTCAGTAGCCATTGCAGGGGAAATTGCACTGAGCAAGGATCCCGGCGGCAGCATGAAGAAATGGCGCGAAATATTCGGGATTAATCAACTGGAGCTTGCAAAGCACCTGAAGATAAGTTCCAGCACTATTTCGGATTATGAAGGCGGAAGAAGAAAGAGCCCTGGAATCGGAGTTGTCAGCAGGCTTGTGGAAACCCTGCTTGAAATTGACAGGAAAAAGGGCGGGCAGATAACAAAGCAGCTTGAAAGGGAATTCAAGCCGAAGGAAAGCGCGTTTGATGTTCATGAGTTCTCGGCCTCGGTAAAGGGACTTGATTTTGCGGAAAGAATAAATGCGCAGGCTGTTGCAAATCCCGCAAAGCTAAAGGATGTGCAGATTTACGGCTATAGCATGATTGATTCAATAAAGGCGATAATTGATGTGCCTGTGCACGAGTATGTGCAGATGTACGGGAAAACCCCCCAGCGCGCATTGATATTCTCAGGGGTGGAAACCGGAAGAAGCCCGATGATTGCAGTTAAGGTTGGAAGGTTCTCAACAGAAATGAGGCCTTCAATTGTCGTATTGCACGGCCTTGCTGATGACAAGGTGGATGCGGTTGCAATAAAAATCGCGGAAGCGGAGAAAATCCCGCTGTTAGTAACGAAAATGCCGCTTGATGAAATCTCAAAAGCGCTGAAGAAATTCGAATCATAAGGGCATGATGCCCTTATTAACCCCAAGTTTGCTGGTTTAATTCTAGACCCTTGCGCAGTAAGTGAAGCGCTTGTTTGCCTTTCCCGTGTTTGAGTCCACTCCCATCAGTTTTGAGGAGCTTACCACCCTTGTGTGCGCTCTTTTTGCAAGCGCCTCGGCAATTCTCCTTGCGGCCTTTGCGGAGCCTATGTAAACATCAAAGCCGTTTGTCGCCTCTGCTGTTTTTATTGCCTGTGAAAGCGAGTCCGCCTTTTTTTCATATTCAAGCATCTTGTTTATTCTGGCCATTTCGCTTTCAACCTGCTCATCGCTGGGCTTTTTTCCGAATCTTACCTGCAGAATGGCCTCGTGGTAATCGCTTACAAGGCGCATGCAGGGGTCGCACAACACTATTGCGGGCTTAAGGAGGATTTCCTTTTCAAATTCAATCTTATCTTCATTTATTGTTCCCGAGACCCCGATTTGCACGGAAACGCTTCCGTCATTGTTCGGCGCCATGCCGATGTTTATTTTCTCATTTGTGATTTCCTTGAGCTTCATTTTCGACCTTATGAAATCCTCAAGGTTTTTGGGGGAGTCGGAAAACCACGCGCCCCTTATCCTTATTTTTCCGCAGCTCTTGCATCTTGGGAATTTAAGCTCCTCATCCACAATCAGGATTTCATGCCCCTTAAGGAAGCATTCCCTGCAGAATCCTTTTATGAGCGCATTTGTTTCTTTTCCGCATCTCGGGCAGAATCTCTTGATCAGCATAGGCTTATTGTCTCCCCGCGCTTGGGCGCCACTGCCTCAAAGCCCTGCTCCTCTATGTTCATCATAAACAGCTCAATTATTTCCGCATCCCCGTGCACGCATATCACTTTCTCAGGGTTCAGTTTCTTTATGGTGTTTAGCATTTCGGTTTTTCCCGGATGCCCTGAAAAATCGAATTTCTTCAGGTTCATTTCCAGTTTTACATTTGTCCCGTTGAGATTTATTTTCCCGGTGTCCATTAAAATCCTTCCCGGGGTTCCTGAAACCTGGAATCCTGTAAGGAAAAGCGAGGATTTCTTGTCATTGTAGAGCTTTTTCAGATAGTATTGTATGGGCCCGCCCTGGAGCATTCCGGAAGTTGTAATTACAATGCTCGGCTCCTTAAGCGCCATTTCCCTTACTTTCGGCTTGTCAACCCAGTGCACATTATGCAATGCCTTTTTCAGGAATTCTGAATTCTTGAGGTATTTGGGATACTGCATGAATATGCGCGCTGCAGCCTGCGCCATCCCGTCAAGGTAAATCGGCGCGTCAATCTTGTATTCGTGCAATACTTCAGCAATCTCCTGGCTTCTTGCAACAGCGAATGCGGGAACAAGCACATGCCCGTCGTGCTCTATAGTGTCCTGGACAGCCTCAACAAATTCCTTTTCCACTTCCTTCCTTGGCTTGTGGTCCGAATCGCCATAAGTGCTTTCTGTAATGAGGAAATCCGCCCTTCCCATGTTCAAATCCGCGGGCTTGAAGAGCCTTGTCTCCTCGGGCTTGTAATCGCCAGTGTATACCAAAGTTTTGTCATGGAGATTCAGTTTTGTTATTGCGCTCCCTATTATGTGCCCGGCATCATAGAATTCCATTCCGGTTTTCTTTGTAATTTCTATGTGCTTGTTGTAGGTAAGCGGAAAAGTAAAGCGCTCGGTTTTTGCAATCTCCTCCTTTGTAAAATGAGCCTCCATCCCCTCCAAGCCTGCAATTTTCAGCGTGTCATGCCATAAGAGCTTTGCAATCTCAAGCGTCGGGGGCGTCATATAAACAAGCGGCTGCGAAACATCAAAAAGCGCTGGCAAATGACCTGAATGGTCAAGGTGCGCATGGCTGATTATTGCTGCCGTAAGGTTAGTATTTACCGGAAGCGGATATTCCGTTCCCTCGGGGCCCAGTTTTACCCCATAATCAAGGAGTATTTTGTCCCCTGAATCCACAATGAAGCCGCTCCTTCCGACTTCCTGCGCGGCGCCAAGCGCCGTCAATTTAATTCCCATCTTAAAAACCTCTGATAATTTTGCAATTGATATGCGTTTTCCAGCACTTTAAAAGTACTTATTAAGGGAGTTGAACATATAAAAGCTTAATTATTGACTCACATGTGAATCAAGCTAAAGCGTTTAAGGCGTTCAACACTCCTAAAATTAGCATACAAATGTATAATAATTATATAGAACATAGTAATTAAAACACTATGCAAAAGCCCGTGTTTTGGTGGTTTTATGGTTTTGCTTGATTTGCTGGAGAGCAAGGCGCTGCTTGAGCGCTATGGGATAAAATTCGCAAAAGGAGAATTTGTTAAGAAAGAGGGTGAATTGGAAAAGGCCTGCAAAAAAATCGGATTCCCCCTCGCTATGAAAATTTATTCCCCTAAAATCTCCCACAAGACAGACATTGGCGGAATAAAACTGAACATACAAACTCTTGAGGAAGCAAAAAAGGCATTTTCCCAACTCAAGCGCATTCCCGGCTTCAAGGGCGCTTATTTGCAGAAAATGCTTTCCGGAACTGAAATAATTATGGGGGGAAAGCGCGATGCGCAGTTCGGCCCAGTTGTTCTTTTTGGATTGGGAGGAATTTATGTTGAGCTTCTGAAAGATGTTTCAATGCGCGTTGCTCCAATAAGCGCAAAGGATGCTGAAGAAATGATAAAAGAGATAAAGGGATATGCGCTTTTGAGCGGAGCGCGCGGAAAGCAGAAGGCAAACCTCAAAAAAATAAAATCCTATTTATTGAAGGTTTCAAAACTGATGATAAAGGAAAAAATTGCCGAGCTTGATATTAACCCCTTGTTTGCTTTCGGAAATGAAGTGCTTGCTGTTGATGCAAGAGTTGTAAAATAATAATAATAATAACTAACAGCTTATGCTTACCAGCAAATGCTTT
>JAGVWD010000009.1 GCA_018304445.1 Candidatus Iainarchaeum sp.
TTCCCGAGGCTATTACATCAAAGCTTACATCTCCGGAAGCAACCTTGGGTTTTGTAACTTTCATTTCAACAACAATTTCCTCCCCTGGCGCAATATTGAAGTGATTTGGGGAAAATTCCACTGAAAACTCAGGTGGAATTGCTGTTATATCAAAATGCACATCCGTGAGAATTTCGGAGGTTGTGTTTTTTATTGGCTGCCTTATTGCAACTGTTTCAATGCTTGAAACTTCAGGGGCAGAAGGTTCTGCAATCGGTGCGGTTGCTTCCTTTACTTCGACATTGAATTCCGCAACCCTGCTGATTTCCCCATTAAAATAAATCCTCGCGGAGTAGATTCCCGGAAGCGTGCCCTGTGATGCCTTGATTGCAAAGGGCAGAGATGTGCTTTCTCCCGCGCCAACATCAATTGCATTTGACTGAAGCTGTATAAGCTCCGAACTGGAAGTCATGGCGAAATGAAGCGCATCATATCCTGTGTTTGTTATAAGCACAGCGGAATTGCTGTCAGTTCCTGCGCCCAGCGCATAAACCGCATATGGCACGTCAATTTTTGCATCATAAAACGGCTTTGCAAGTATTGAAATTTCGCCAAGGCTGAACTGCAGGTTTGTTGCAAGGTCGAGCAGCGCAATTCCAATTCCATAATTTCCCGGCTGCAGGCCTGCCGAACTCTTTGCAGTTATATAGATGCTGTGTGTGCAGTTCATGCAAACATTGTATGCAATCGGGGGATTTGCGCTCAGATCAATTCCTTTTGGAACGTTGAAAAACACCACATTGAAGTCGCTTGCGGAGCCTGAATTCCTGAAGCTCACAATTGTGCTTTCATTGTCATTCTTTGCCATTATCAGCGCGGGATTGCTGAATTTCACTGCCGAAATGATTGGGGAAATATTCGAATTTGCGCTTGTTGTGTAGAGGTAGTCTGAGGACTCTGAAACTTCCACAACAATTACCTCGCTTGCGCTCATTTCCCTTCCGAACTCATCAGCCGCCTTTATGCTCATCTCAAGGTTGTAAATTCCTGGAAAGGCGTCTTCCGCAACCTCAATGCCATAATCAAATGCATAGGTGTCCTGCATCTTTATAGGGGAAAAGTCCCCTGTAAGCTGCACCTTCGGATAATCCCTGGCTTCAGTATAAACAGTTGCAAGCTGGCTTGCGCCTTCCACTCCATAAGTTGCGCTGATTGGATAAGTGCTGCCCTGCTGCATTTCAACCCTTGCGGGGCTTACTTCCATGCTCAAATAGAGGGCGTTTGCAGTGCCCGCATAGATTATGAGCGCAATGCCAACAAATGCGAAAAACAATTTGAAGGTCATTTAATTCACTCCATAACGTTAATACATATATATTATAGTTTCCGGCATTTATAAGGCTTTCCTATTTAAAAAGGCGGAAATCAGCGCTTTTGCGCATGCGCAAAAGGCCTGCTCGGCATCCTCTGCTTCGAGAGCCTGAAGGCAAGGGCAAACACTATAATTACAGCAAGGGCCAGTATGCCCAATCCTGCCGAAGGCCCCAATGCGAACAATCCCACAAGCGCGCCCTCAGGCCTTTCCTCCCCTGCTGACCCCTTCACATAGAGAACCATCGGCTTTTCCGAAACATACTTGTCGCTTGCAACCCTGAGCGTCAGCCCCCAGTCCCCAATTCCCGCATTTGAAGCGAGTTTTATTGTTCCCTTTGCAGTAATTGTTGAATTTGCATCAACGTTCCCTGTGTCTATTGAATTGAAGTAAATGTTGTCCGGCAATCCCTCTATTGAAATATTGATGTTTGTTATTTTCTCATTTGTCGGGTTTGTTATGATGAATGTGAGCTGCTGCTCTGCGCCCTGGTTCAAGTCAATTACCTGGGGATAGCTTTCAATGCGCAGGACATCTTCCTGCAGTATCCTTTCCGAAGCAACCTCGAATGCAATTGCAATTTCCTTTGTTGCATATGCGCCTGATGCTTTGAGCGTTATGCTTTTTGTTCCAACATCCGCGTCCGCAGAAACATCAATTTTTATGCTCACTTGCTTTGAGTTTCCCGCATTCAGGTATGCGTTGGAATCGGAAAGCGCAGCGCTTATGCCCTCATAGCCCTCTGAAACTGAAAGGCTGTAATCCTCGCCATAATCCCCTATATTCTTCACAAGCGCATAAATTGTTGAGGAGGAATTGCGCTTTATCTCCAGGCCGGGGTTCAGAGCACTTAATTCTGTTGCGTGTGCTTTTGCAACATTTACACACACTATCCTCTTTGCATAGCCCTCCGGGTTGTAGGCGAACAATTCAATGTTATGGGTTCCCGCAGAGCTCTCCGGCAGTGTTGTTATTTTGACCGAATTTGAGTATGTTGAGCCGCTCTCAATTGAGAATGCGGGAGTTTTCACTTCAGAAATGAGATCCCCCTCTGCAGTTGCATTTATTGAAAGTTTTCCCCCTGAAATGTTCTCCACGCTGAATGGGATTTCCTTCGAGGAGTTCTTGTTCATGTCAATGCATCCTGCATTCACATCAAGAGTGAATTCCGCAGCCTGCGTTTCAGCGCAGTCAATCACGTTGAAGAAAAGGTCTTCCCTTACAGAATTATTGCCCAGGAGTGCTGTAGCAGCAATTTTATAATTGTCTGCGATTTTTGTTGTTGAATTTGTTTTTATTGTAAGTTCCACATACTGCTGGCTGCCTGTTGAAAGCAATAAATTGTCAGGCGAGAAATACGGGAGGAACATCTCGGATTCCGCCTTCAGCACAATGCTGTTCTGGTCGTAGTAATTGTTTTTCAGGAGCACGTTTATTTTTCCTGTAGAGCCCCCGCATATGCTCGTGGTATTTGCGCTCAGCTCAACGGCCGGCGTCTGCCCGATTCTGACCCCGATAACGCTTGAAACGCTTTCTGTTGCCGAAGCTGAATAGGTCGCGGTAAATGTTGCAGAGTAGCTTCCATAAACAGCGTCGCTTGTCGCGCTTATTCCCAGGGAAACAGCGCTCTGCTCATTTCCATTAAGGCACAGGGATTGCGCATTCAGGGCTGTTTTCACATATGGGCTGCTTGAGCTTGCGCTGAAGGTCATGCAGATTTTAGAACTTGAAGTGTTTCTTACTGTGAAACTTGCGCTTTCATTGTCTGCCTTGTCAAGCTCGTAATTTATGAATACCGCATCCAAATCTATTTTTGTGAGGCTCTCCTTGACATTTACTGCATAATTGTAGGGCTCGCGGTTCGCATTGTAATCCAGATTAAGCGTTATATTATATTCTCCAACCGCTGCAGAATCCTCTGCGCCGACATTCAAGGATACAGTTGTTGAGGCATTTGCATCAATGCAGGGATTGTTCGGTGCAACAGCAACTGAAAGCGCGGAATTTGAGCTCAGCGCAGTTATCAACGGGCAGATCTGCGCTGCCGAATTGTTCTTTATTGTCACGCTTGCGCCTGATTGCTCGGCAATCTCAACATCCAGTTCAGGGGGGGAGAACTGCACTGAAAAATTCCCAATTACATTTGCATTGAAGCTTGCATTCGCATACAATCCGGCAGGGTCAGTTGCTCTGACAGTTACAAGATTTGTGCCCAAACTATTTGCATCCGGCGCTGCGCAATTGATATACTGATTTGCGGTTATTGAGCAGTTCAGCAAATTTGAATCGCTCTGCGATACGATTGTAAATGCCAATTGGGCATCAGCGCTTTCCGCATCGCTTGCATATGCCCATAAATCAATCAAATTTGCCTGCGCGGCTGCATTGATTAAAATATTCTGGCCAGGCAGCGCAGAAATTGCAGGAGAGGAATTTGCAATAACTGTGAAGCTCCAGCCTGCGCTTGAGTAATTGCCAAGGGAATCGGCAGCTGTAATTGCAGCGTCAACCTGCTGATTGTAGGCAAATTGCACGCTTGGGGCGAATGTAACTGTGCCATTATTGTAGCTTATTTCCTGGTTTGCAAGGGTATAATCGACTCCTTCAACAGCCATTGTTATGGAGTCCAGGTTAATGCCTGAAACATCGCTCAATTGCGCGCTTATGGGCTGCAGAAGATTGGTGCTCATGGCCCCATCAGCAGGGTTCATGTTGGCAATTGCAGGCCCTGTGTTGTCAATAACAAAATTGCCGTCGCTGTAGCCAGTTATTGTTTCATAGCCGATTGTTCCATCCCCGTTATCCACTGTGCCTGTGATGCTTACAGCAAGGAAATAATTGCCATCTGCAAACCCGCTTGCTGGTGAATAGGGATAGCACGCAAAGGAATTGTCTAAACTGGAGCAGTTGTATGGGTCATACATATCAAAATCTGAAAACACGACATAGCTGTAACCGTTGCTGATGTCCGCATCATTGTCAAGGTAAATGCCCGCCCCGTTCAAATTAGGCCCTATGCCTTCGGATGTGAAGTATGCAAAAATGCTGTTGCTGAAATATATTCCCGAATAGGGATAATCAACCTGCACGCTCTGCGCATTTGCTGAAGCGAGCATGAAAATTGCAAGGAACAGAATTGCGGCATAGTGGATCTTCTTTCCCTGCGCCCTGTGCACAAATCTCGCGATAAATGAAATAAGGAGAAGCGCTGCAACTATTGCAAGCAATATATCAATAGCAACTTCAGTGCTTATTTCCGGGAAAAGCGCGGCAAAGCCGGCAAGCGCGCCCTTTGCACCGTATTTCAGCGCCATCTTCTCAGAATGCTTAAAACCAAGCGCGGAAAAATTAAGCACTGCGTTCCCGTCAAATGAGCTTGCGGGCCTGAGTAGGATTGTCTGGGTTCTTGTCTCAAGTGCGGGAATCTGCAATTTGAATGTTTGCGGGCCCACATTCCAGTCCGATGGAATGCCTTCAATCCCTGAAAATTCCACTTCCATATCCTGGACTGTTTTGTTATATGCAGTAACATCAATCCAGAAAGTGTTCGCGTCCTTGTCTGCGCTGTAATTTGAATTTATTGTGAGCTCAGCAGGGAATTCATCAAGCGCATAGAATTTAAGGGTTATTTCTTTTGTTTCGATATTGCCGCCCAGGGAAATCTGCAGATTCGCCTTCTGCTGTATTCCTACAAATTCCGCTTTCGGGTAAAGCCGCATTTTTATTTCGGATGATTTGTTCGCATCAATGGAAGCCGGAAGCGCGCCTTCAATTTCATAATCAATCGGCGCAAAGAGCTTCACATCCAACGCCTGGGTTGTGGAAGAGCTGTTGCTTACTGTAAAAACAAGCTCTTTTGGAATCTGGTTGAACTGCACTATTGGCTGAACTGAAATCGCGGCCTGCGCAGCAGATGCTAAAAGCAACGAAAGCAACACTACTGCCAAAATTCTGACCCCGAACATAGATATCAGATTAACTGATTAACATTAATTAAGTATAATAATTAGCAGTCAAAGTTGTATATAAACCCTGCTGTTTTGCCAGCCGTGAGGCTAAGCGCGCTTCCCTGCCACAATTGCGCCCAGAAGGTCGGTTTTTGTTATTATTCCGGCAATTCCGCCGTGCTTTGCAACCAGGACGGCGGGATAATGCTCAAGCATTGCGGCTATCATCTCCTGCGGCGAATTCTCCTGTATCATGGGCGGGGAGTCCTCCATTATCTGCTTTACGGGAAGCTCGGCAATGCTCTTTTGCCTGCTGGAATAATCCTGCCCTGCTTCAATAATCCTTTTTTCCGAAATCAGCCCCACTACTTTCCCTGAATCAACAACAGGCAGCTGGCTTATGCTGTGCCTGCGCATTATGATTATGACATCCTTTATTTTCTCATTTGCCTTCACGTCAATTACATGCTTCCGCATAATGTCCTTCGCGGTTTTCACATCCGTGCGCTTTGCGGAATCCAGCGCATTCAGCAGCTTCTTCGCATTCTCATAGCCTGGAACGAGATTTCCGGACTCTATCTTTGCAATGAGCGATTGCGAGACATGAGCGAGCTTTGCAAGCTGCGTTTGAGTAAGCCCCAGATGCATGCGCCTTAATTTTATTTCAGTCAGCTCCGGAAGCATGTTCTGATTATGTACCAAAACCCTTTTAATCATTATTCCTATAGGAATAATTCTTGCAAATAATTATTATTTATAAATATTTTGAACTTCCCTAATAGTGCAGATATACAATAAATAAAAAAGGAGTTGATGGAAAAATGAGATGCGGGGGATTTTTGTTTACCAGCGAGGCGATGACAGAGGGCCATCCGGACAAGGTATGCGACCAGATTGCGGATGCAGTTCTCGACAGGATAATTGCAGACGACCCTTACGGAAGGGTTGCGTGCGAAGTAATGGCAGGGATGGGATTCATAATAGTTACAGGGGAAATTACCACAAAGACCTATGTTGATGTGCAGAAGATTGTAAGAGGCGTGCTTGAGCACATAGGATATACAAAGCCGGAATACGGATTTGACTATCATACCGTCGGAGTGCTTACAGCAATACACGAGCAGAGCCCGGACATTTCACAGGGCGTTACGAAGAAAACCCCGAAGGAAGTAGGGGCGGGGGACCAAGGAATGATGTCAGGCTATGCAACAAATGAAACGCCTGAATTGATGCCATTGCCTATCACTCTCGCGCACAAGATTGCCAAGCGCGCCACAGACTTGAGAAAGAACGGCACCCTGAAGTATCTGCGTCCGGATGGAAAAATGCAGATTACAATAGAGTATGACAAGGACAAGCCAATCCGCGCGGATTCTGTTGTTGTTGCAGTACAGCACGACCCTGATGTTACATTGGAGCAACTGCGCGCTGATGTGAAAGAGCACATAATAAAGCCGGTTGTCGGAAAATACCTTGATGAAAAAACAAAATACTACATCAACAACACAGGGCGCTTTGTTATTGGCGGTCCAGTAGCGGATTCAGGCTGCACAGGCAGAAAGATAATCCAGGACACATATGGCGGCGTAGGAAATCACGGAGGCGGCGCATTCTCAGGGAAAGACCCCACAAAGGTTGACAGGAGCGCGGCATACTATGCAAGATATGTTGCAAAGAACATTGTTGCAGCAGGGCTTGCAGACCGCTGTGAAGTGCAGCTTTCCTATGTGATAGGGGGCACAGAACCATTGAGCATATTCATTGACACATATGGAACGAACAAGGTAGACCCACACAAGATATATGGCGCAGTGTGCAAGCACTTCAAGTTCGGCCCGGGGGAGATAATTGAGGAATTGCAGCTCCGCAGGCCCATATTCAGCAAAACCACAGTCTATGGCCACTTCGGAAGGAATGAGCCGGAATTCATATGGGAAAAGACCGACAGGGCAGAGCTTCTGAAAAAGGAATGCGGGCTTTAAATCCGCATTTCCGCCTCTTTTTTATTCTTTTTCTTTCCGAATTCATAATCTGATCCAAAATGCTAGAAGACTTTATTGAAACTAACAATGTAAAGGCGGAAATCATCAATTGCGCAAGGGAAGTGCAGAGCGCAAAGGATGTAATGGATTTGCTTAAAGTTCCGCCTGAGAAAATAGCAAAGACAGTCCTTTTTATTGATTCAAACACAAATCCTGTGCTGATTATCCAATCAGGCAATAAGCGCGTTTCCGAGAAGAAGGTATGCGCATTGCTTAATGTGGCAAGCATGAGGCTCGCTAGCGCAGGGGAAACGCTTGAAATTACAGGCTATGAAATCGGGGGAATTCCCCCAATCTCAATTTATGCGGTAAAAACCATAATGGACAGCTCAGTGGCAGCGCAATCAGAAGTCATAACAGGCGGCGGGGACAAACTGCATCTGATGCGCATCTCCCCAAAGGCAATCCAGGAAAACGTTGAAGGAATTATAATCGAGGATGTTGCGGAATAAATACTAATTTTTACCGATGTTGTCGTCTGCTTTCTTGCATTTTTTCCATCGCAGCTATTACCTTTGGGTCTTTTACAGCATTTATCAATATCTGCGGGTTCTGAGCAACAGCCCTATATCCAGGGATCCAAGATGCAATTTCCTTTGAAGTGTATGCAAGGTGTGGGCTTCGCCTTGCCCAATAATCCAACTTTTTTACAGAACTTCTTGCTAATTTTGCAACCAGTGCAGCATTACCGTGCTGGGCAGCAACAATCATCTCTTGTTTATCTACAATCCAAGAATCACTTTTTTTTACAACCCCGGGTCTTCCAACTTTTTCTAACCAGAATTTCTCAGCTCCTAAAACCTTTAGAACATTACTTCCATACTTTCTTCTTAAAGGTTCGCCAATCATTTTAATCACAGCAGGTCTTCTCATAATTTCACCAATAATAATAGATTGGCGGCAGTTTAAATACTTTGCTGTTGAAGTTAGGTCTTCTGATGGGCAAGTCCACCAGGCTAGTCGAACGCCTTTACAATTTTCTGCAGCTCCTGCGTGAAAATGTCAATTTCCTCTTTTGTGTTGTAGAAATAGAACGAAGCCCTGCACAGCCCCTTCTGGTTTATGCTCCCAACAAAAGGCTCTGCACAGAGCATTCCGCTCCTTATTGCAATGTTTGCGCTCTCATCAAGCGCAAGCGCGAGGTCATGCGCTTCCAGCTTTTCATGCTCAAAGAGAACAATCCCTCCCTGCGTTTCAGGATTTTGCGTTCCGTAAATTTTTATTCTAGGAATTTCCGAAATTACATCCAATGCATATTTTGTAAGCTCCTTCTCATGCTTCCTTATTTTATCTATTCCAATCTTCTGCAAATATTCAATCGCGGCGCCCAATCCATATGCCGCGGCAATATTGGGGGTTCCGGCTTCAAATTTGTATGGAAGGTCATTCCATGTTGCAGTGTGCTCGCTTACGCTTTTTATCATGTCCCCGCCGTACATAAATGGCTGCATTTTCTCAAGCAGCTCCTTTTTCCCATAAAGAACGCCAATTCCTGTTGGAGCAAGCATTTTATGGCCTGAGAAGGCA
>JAGVWD010000010.1 GCA_018304445.1 Candidatus Iainarchaeum sp.
AATTCATTCGGGAAATCCTTTATTCCCCTGATTTTCCCAAGCACCATTTCCTCCCCTATGGCAATATGCCCGCGCAGCATCCCCTCTTCGGTCTGCTTTATGTTTGTGCCAATCCTGAATTCCTGGATCTTTCCAATATCATGCAATACTGCGCCTGCAATCAAAAGTTCCTTATCAAGCGCCGGATAAATCCTGCAAATTTCCCTGCACAATTTGAGGACATGGGAAGTGTGCTCAATCAATCCGCCGATTGTCGCATGGTGCATGTACATTGCAGCAGGGGCGCTCTTGAATTTTTCCATAAATTCAGCATCATTGAAAAATTCTTCCATCAATTTGCGCAGAAATTCATTCTTCATTCCCTTTATTTCAGCAAGCATCTCATTTGCCAATTTTTCAGAATCCTCCGCGCTCTTTTCAACAAAATCAGCAATGTCAAATTTCAAGATTTTTTTAATTCCCCCAGAGCCCTCATTTATGTGGATTTCGGCAACTCCCTTGAAGGCGCTTGTTTTTCCATTGACTTCAATTACATCACCTTCCTTGAATTCCCTGTAGAGCGCCTCAACCTTTTCTTTGTCTGCGCCGCCCCAGTATTTCAATTCAATTTCCCCGCTCCTGTCGGCAAGGCCCAGCTCAAAGCGGAATCCGTTTTTGTATGTTTCAGGGGGATGCTTGTACTTTACAGAAAAAGCGCTGTTTACAGCATCGCCTTCCTTAAGCTCTGAAATAAATTGTGATTTTGACATAATGCACGAACCAACATATTGCTCTTGCAAAATGTTTTTAAGTCACATGGGGCGCGCAATTCTGGCTGACGAAAGTCGTTTAGACAGGTTTAGGCAAAAAACGAAAAACATAATAATAACAAAATCCACAATATTTATGGAAACCAATGGAGGTGTTACCAATGGAAACTATAGAACCGGACAAGGATTTATACAAACACCGATGGGAAAATATCCATCGCAGATTCCCAGAGGCTTCACTTCCAGAATCGCCGCAGCAGTGCAGTTCACAACCGCGCTCATAACAATATATCTCCTAGTTTTCCAGCGCATAACGGCGCTTGAAATAGCGCTGTTCCTGCTCCTCGGCTACGCAATCCACAAATGACAGGGCAGTGGCACAGCAGAAGCCTTTCGGAAGGATTCCCCCTTCTGTTTTGTTAACGGCGCAGGGGCGTTTTGGGATTTCGCGCTCCGCTTCCGTTCTAATCGGGCTTTTTGATGCGCCTGTAAATTTCCTCGTATTCGGCGCAAATGCCGCTCCAGGCCGCCTTTTCCTTCGCCATTTTGTGGCCGGCTTCTGAAAGCCTCGCGCGCAGCGCGTCATCGCTGAGGAGTTTTATTATAGCCTCTGAAAGCTGCGCAGGGCTTTTTTGCTCAACTAAAAGGCCTGTTTCATTGTTTATTACAAGGTCCGGGATTCCTCCGGTGTTTGCGCCTATTACGCATTTTCCCGTAAGCATTGCCTCCTTTGTAACCAATCCCTGGCCGCCCTCTGCTACTCCGTGCGAATCAACAATTGAGGGAATTATAAAAATGTCGCAGGCGGCATAGTATTTTGCAAGCTCCTCGTGCGCCTTGTTCCCGAGGAAAATTATATTATTCTGGAGATTCTGGGATTGCACATATTTCTGCAATTCCTCCTTTAGGGGGCCTTCGCCAATCAGCAGCAGGGAAGTTTCAGGGAATTTTTTAAGCACTTCAGGCATTGCCTCAATCAAATAGCGCTGGCCCTTCATCTCATTGAAGCGCCCTATGCAGAGGAGAATTTTTTTGTTCTGGAGATTGTGCTCTTTTATTATTTCCGCGCCGGAATTGCCGGGATTGAAGAGCGCGTCATCCGCGCCATTGAAAATAATCTGTATGTCCTTTCCATAGCCGCAGGATTTTACAGCATTTGCTGTTGCGCTTGAGGTTGCCGTTACCGCATCGGCGGTATTTGCCGCAAACTTAATCATGGAGCCCATTTTCATTTTCTTCGCGAGATATGCCTCTGTGCCAATTGCATTAATGACAAGCGGGAATTTGCAGAATTTTTTTGCGATTGCGCACATCAGGCCCTGGGGGAAGACCCAGAGGGAATGGACAACATCCGGCCTGAATTTTCTTGCTGCGCGCATTACTGCAAAGGTGCCTGAAAGCATATAGAGCGGCAGCTGCAGCTTAGCGAGATGGGACTTGCGCATATTTACCGCCATTCCTGAATCATAGGCGAGCTTTTCAAATTTGCTCGGAATGAAATACCTGAAGCGCTCCACAGGAATTTCCTTCAGCATGTCCTTTTTCGGAAGTCCGGGGTAGTGCGCTGCCACTACCAAAACCTCATGCCCCTTGCGCCTGAACTCCTGCGCCATGTTGTACATGAAATCTGTGAATTTGTCAGTTTCGGTTTTCTGGTAAGAGGAAGTTACAATTAGGATTTTCATATTCATCTTCCCCTGGGGGCCGCTTTAATTCTGGACCGGGAGATCAATGGTTTGGGGAAATGCTCCAAGAATTTCTGGTGCTCGCGCATCATCCGGGGGGGAGTGTATTCCCTCTGCACGGGGTCCATTTCATTTACAAGGAAAATTTCCTTTCTCCTGCCGGCTTTCATTAAGTGTGAATTAAACTTCCCCACAAGCTGCATAAAGCCGCCGATATACATTGTCCCTTCCTGCGGGGGCTGGTGTATGTGCCCGTGCTGGTGCGCATTATACCACTCAGGAGTAGTTCCAAATGCCTTCCTGCCTTTTGTGCTTTCAACTTCATAAACAAGCTGTTTTGTTTTGTCAATTCCGCCAAACTTTGTCCTGAATGTTTTTGTTGGCATTCCCACATATGCGCCGGAAATATGCATGTGCTCTATTTTAAGCCCGGAATATGCCTTGAAAAACCAGTCAAAAACCCTCTGGCTTGGGACTATTGCAAAATCCTCAAGCCTGTGCTGCTCAAATGGGAAAATCTTTTGCGTTGATGTTGTAGGCTTTACAATTGCGGATAGTTGGTTTGCAGCATTGCCCCTGTCTCGCACGCTTAACTTTGAGTTTAATACCTTGCCGAACAGCTGTTTCTCTGAAGGCTTCATGAACCTGCCGAAATCAATGTAAAAATCCCTAAGCATATTTTCGTCCCATTTGCCAAGCGTTCTCGTTCTCATAAATCTCTGCAGCGGATTATAAACGTGCCTTATTGCCTGGTCTATCCTCATCATGGCAAAATGCTCCATATCAAGGACAAAGCCGTCTACAATTTTGTTAAGTTTCGCATATGTCCTGAAATTTGTCATGGTTCCCGGGGGCTCAATGTCTATGTTCTCAACAAGCACTTTTCCCCTGTAGCCGAGCTTGCGCTTTATGTTCATGATCTGGCGCATGCGCTCAAGGATTTCGCTTTCTCCTGAAAGGATTGGAGTGAAGCCGCCCCCTGGCCTTTTCTTCCATACGACTCCGAAGGGAGGGTGCACAACCACTGTGCCGACATTCATCAGCTTTGCAACTTTCATTGCGTTTTCCATCTGGTGCAGTTTTTCCTTTACAATATTCGGCGTCCAGTCCAGGCCCGCTGGCGCATGCAGGGAAATCGGCTTCAGGCCGCTCTCCGCGATGTTTATTTTTGCCTGTTTTGCAAATGCTTCAGGATTGCTTATCAGCTTTGGATTGGTATATATCTCAAATGCATCATAGCCCGCGTTTCTAAGGCTTGACAGCTGTGCCGGATCCAAAGGGAGGGCCTTGCCTGCGGCATGGACTGCTGGCGAAGGCGCTGCGCCGAATTTTAGCCCCACCATATTTTATCCTCTCCGCAGTTCTGCAATGGAAGTGCAGACTCTTTTTATATCGTCTTTTGTCAGGTTAAGCGAACTTGGAAGCTGAAGGCCTTTTCTTGAAATTTCCTCCGCAACTGGGAATTCCTTTCCTGAAGCGAATTGCGCATAGGGCTTCATTTTGTGAAGCGGATAGAAAACCGGGCGGGTTTCAATGTTCTGCTCCTTTAATTTCAATGTAATTTCATCCCTATTCAAGCCAAAATCATCTTCAACTGAAATTATTATGAATGTTGCAATGCGCCTTGCGTAGGGTGCATTTTTCGGAACTGAAATTCCGGGGATTTTTGAAAGAAGCTTGGAGTAAAGTGACATTTGCGCGAGCTTTGCTTTTATTTTCTTTTTGTAGGTTTCAAGCTGCGCAACTCCTATTGCGGCCTGGACATTTGTAAGGCGGTAATTATAGCCAATCACTTCATGCCAGTAGTATTTGCCGCGCACATAGCCCTGGTCCCTTATAATGCGTGCGCGCTCAGCGTATTCCGCATCATCCGTTACAATCATTCCGCCTTCGCCTGTTGCAATCAATTTGCTTGCGTGGAAGGAGAAGCAGCCCGCATCCCCGAGCGATCCCACAGGCTTTCCTTTATACTCGGAGCCGTGCGCAGGGCAGGCGTCCTCTATCACTTTCAGATTGTGGCGCTGCGCAATTTCCATTATTGGCCCCATGTCCGCAGGATGGCCATAAACATGGACAGGGATTATTGCTTTTGTTTTTGGGTTAATTGCTTCCTCAATCTTGTTCGGGTCAATTGTAAAGTAATCAGCATCAGCATCAACAAAGCGCGGAACCGCATTTGAGTGCAGGGCGCAGTTTGCGCTTGCTGCAAAAGTGAAATCAGGCACTATGACCTCATCGCCTGGCCTTATTCCATATGCAAGGAGCGCGAGATGCAGGGCTGTTGTTCCGGAGGAGGTTGCAACTCCATAGGAGCGGTTGCATAATCCTGCAAATCCGGATTCAAACTGCTTTACGAAGGGGCCTCCTGCGGCAATCCAGTTGGATTTGAAGCATTCCTTAATGTACTTAAGCTCATTGCCATCAAGAGTCGGCTGGGCGGCGGGAAGTAATTTTGGCTGTTTCTGGATTTTTTTATTTTTTGGCATTAAAATGCACCTTCCTTCTGCAAATCAAGCATGCGCTTTGCATTGTAGTAAATATCATTTTCATAGTTGGAAATTAAATTACTATTCAATGCTTCTTTCAATTCTGCAATTCCCTGCTTTACTGAAACTTTCGCCTTGTAGTTGAGAGCGCTTTCAATCTTGTCGAAATTCAGGTTGTAGGATGCGGAATTGGAAACTTCCTTATGGACGATTTTAGTGTTTGGGAATTCATTAACAATCATCTGTGCAATTTGCGCTACAGTATAATTTTCCGAATTTGCGCCTACATTGAACGCCTGCTTCTGAACTGCATCTGGATTTGCTTTCAAGCAGGCAATGTATGCGTTTGCCGCATCGCTTACATGGAGATTCGGGCGCCACTGGGAGCCGCCCATCTGTGTAATTTCATGCCTGTTGAATGCATGCGCGGACATTGCATTAATTACCAAATCAAGGCGCTGCCTCGGTGAATAGCCGAATACTGTTGATTTGCGGAGCGCGCATACTGTGAAATCATTTGAGGCGGAATCAAATAATGCCTCCTCGCACTTTATGCGGTATTTTGCGTATAAGGAAACCGGAGCGAGCGGAGAACTTTCGGTTAATGCTGTGTTTTTTCCTGCGCCGTAAATGGAAGCTGAACTTCCATAAATGAAGCGCTGCACACCCGCGGATTTTGCATATTTGAGAAGGAGTTTTGTGCCCTCGTAATTAATGAGCCTTGTTTTTTCCTCACTTATGTCGCAGGAAGCGTCATTTGCAAGCCCTGCCAAATGAAGAACAGCTGAGCAGCCTTTTACTGCGTTTTCTACAACTTCAGGATTCTCTATCCTTCCATTTATCAATTCGAAATTTTCATTATTGCGGAATTGCTTTATCCCCGAATCCCCGAAAAACAGGCAGTCAAGAACGCGCACTTTATAGCCCTGCTCAAGAAGCTGCTTTGTTAGAATGCTTCCTATGTAGCCCGCGCCGCCTGTTACCAGAATTCTATCCATTTTGTGCCTCAGGAAACCCTGTCAAATACATATCTGCTTACCTTTTCATGCTCAGTTGGGGTTTTTGAGACCAGTTTGAAGTCAGGGATTTCCGAGAAGAGGTCCTCGTAATTGTGCAGGGTTATATGCTTTGATTTTATCATCTGATCCGCAAGCGTAACCCTTCCGATGTCAGGCTCCAGCAGAATTATGCGCCTTTTCGCAACCCTTGCGATTTCCGAAAGAGTTTTTTTGATGTCGCGCTTCGGAACATGCACCAATACAACCGAACTTAAAACCGCATCAAAGGACTTGTCAGGGAATTCAAGCGCGTTTGCCTTCATTACCTTCAATGCCGCCTTTTCCCCTAGGAATTTGCGCGCATTGTCAATCATTCCCGCGCTTATGTCAGTTCCATTAAGCTTGCACTTGGGCAATTTTTCCGCAATCAATTTAAGGTTTCTCCCGAATCCGCAGCCTATTTCAAGAAGGGAATTCGGCTTTATTTCCCTGAGAGATTCAATTAGCAATGGATTCATTTTATCCTGGTCGTGAAGCCCGCGCTCCCCTAATCTATATTCATGCACATAGCTGCGGCTCCTTTCCTCCCAGTAATCCTTTGGATTGTAGTTCCTGAAGAAAACGTCCTTCAGCGCTGAAAACAGACTCATTTTCTCACTCCTTTTTTGTTCATTTCAATGCTATTAACAATCTCAACAATTCTTTTTAATTCCCTATCGCTCAGGCGCGAATGCACAGGAAGATTGAGGATTTGCCTTGCAATGGACTGCGCATTCCCGTATTTGTTGCCGCCATAGGAATAGCTAAACGAGAAGCCCAAATCCAGGCCTTTTGAAATGCTCTTTTTATAGAAATCATTTTTTTTCATATTCTCTATCATAATGGGGAAGCGCACCATTACCGCGGAATTCTCCTCCGGGATTTTTATAAGGCGGATGCATTTGGACTTTATTTTACTGAAATAGAATTTTGCAATTTCCTTCCTGCGCGCAATTGTCCTATTTATCCTGCGCAGCTGCGCCAATCCGATTGCGGCCTGCAAATTTGAAAAATCTTCAGAATAATCGTGGTTTTTGTGCAAATCCAGCTCGCCCGTGTAGGAGGTGAAGCCCTCCTTTTTCTGGAACAAAGGGAGGGTTATGTGCTCATAAATGAAGGGGCTTGCAAGAATATTGAAGGAGAGGAGGGTTCCGAACCTCTGCACAAGGCGGGAAAACTTCTGCTTTCTCTTTTCTTTATTGTAGGATGCCAGCGTTTTTTTGTAAAGCTCCTCGTTTTTGAATAATACTGTCCCGCCGCGCGCGCAGGGAAGGGATTTTGTGAAATCAAAGCTTATTATGCTGGCTTCCCCGAAGCTCCCGCACATCTTGTTTTTATGCGTTGAGCCGAAGCATGCCGCCGAATCCTCAATTAAAACGCAGTTGTTTGATTTTGCAATCTTGTTTATTTCATCAATTTCGCAGGGAATTCCGAACTGGTGCATAAGAAGCACGATTGAATCCGGCTTTATGCTGCGCCTGAGTGATGAAGCAGAAGTGCTTAGTGTGTCAGGATTTGCATCAATATAATTGACTTTTTTTCCCGCAAGCATGCAGGCTTCAATTACGGCATTGCAGCAGTATGCGGAAATGAAAATATTTTTTTGGGGGAGCTGCTTCAGCAAGTAATAAAGCCCCCCATGGGCGCTTGGAACTAACAGCGCATAGGGCATATTGAAAAATTTGGAGAGTTTCTGCGCGAATCTTTGTTTTGGATTGCGCAATAGGTTTGCAAAAACAAAGGGAAGGGAGCTCAGCCCAAATTCAACCTTCAATCGCGCAATCATTCGGAATCCCCCTCCTCAATCCTTGCTGTTTCAGTCCTTATGAACTGCTGGGCCTGAAGGACTTTCTTGAGGGAAATAATCCAGTTCACATACTGCATCTTGCGCCCGCTCTTGAGCATTGTGCGCAAATATTGTGGGGAAAGGATGAATGAGAGGTTGTTCCATAAATGCGCCAAGTGCTTCGGGTTCTTGAAAGAAAGCTCGTGCACATTTGGGAATTCCTTTGAAAGGTCATCAATTAATTTTGAAAATGGGATTTTGTGCTTTGCAAACCTGTATTTTCTTTCAATCACATCAAGCCAGGTTTCATAGCCTGAAGGATTCGGGCCCATTTTGTCATAATCTTCCTGTGGCACTCCGCCAATGTCATCATAAATGTCAGTTCCGGGGAAGGGAGTTGTAATATTGAAAATGCTCACTGTTGCATTCAGTTCGCGCGCAAGGGAAATTGTTTTCTGCACATCATCTTCAGTTTCTTCCGGAGTATTTAGCATGAAATTCGCAAATGTCCTTATGCCTGTTTTTTTGCATATCCTGAATGCGTTTTTTATCTGCTCTACTGTGATGTCCTTCTGCAGGCGGTCCAGAACTTCCTGCGAGCCGGATTCAACGCCAAAATCAATCTGTATGCAGCCGGATTTTTTCATTTCGCGCATCAAATCCTCATAAACCAAATGCACGCGGGTTTCGCAGGCCCATATCAAATCGAGCTTGCGCTCCCTGAATTCCCTGCAGATGCTGAGAACATGCTCCTTATTTACAGTAAATGTGTCATCATAAACATACAGGCCGTCAATTTTGTATTTGTCCTTTAGAATCTGCACTTCCTCCCCCACAAGCTTCGGGCTCCTGAAGCGCAGCATTCTCCCGAAAATATTCTTGTTGACGCAGAACCTGCAGCGGTAGGGGCAGCCGCGCGAGGTGTAGGTGTAAAAGCCCGCAATCGGAATTCCGCGTATGCAGTAAAAATCAGGCTTTGTGTAGAAGTTCATGTCAATCTTGTCAAATGCGGGGAAGGGAAGCAAATCCAGATCCTTGATGTAGGGGCGCGCCGGGGTTTTTGCAAGCCTGCTGTTCTTGTGCCAGGCAATTCCTTTTACGCCTGC
>JAGVWD010000011.1 GCA_018304445.1 Candidatus Iainarchaeum sp.
TTTATCCCAAAAGAAAACCTGATGGGTCCAACTAGCTGGTGAGCGCAAGCTCACACGAGTTCGAATCTCGTCCTCCGCGTTTTGCTTATTAAACTTCCCATGCAAAAATTATTTATGCGGGAGTCCGATAGCGGCCAATTCGGCAAGGTTGAGGGCCTTGTGGCTTAGTGCCTTTCGGCGGTTCGAATCCGCCCTCCCGCACATAATTTTATAAAAATTGCACTTCTATTTGTGATAACATGAAGACAAAATTTGCATTTATTGCGTTTCTGCTGATTGCGCTTTTCCTTCTATTCGGATGCGTGCAGCCTTCGGGGGATGATGCGCTCAGGGAGATAGACTTCTCAGAGGGATATGCCGCAATAGGGAAAATCCTTGAAAACAACGGAACAAGCATGCAGGCGCTTTTTGATGTGAATGCGCAATTATGGGATTTGAGCGGGGAGCAGCTCCTTGCAGTGGAAAAGGATTTGAATGGATTTGAGGCAGCGCTTTCAGGATATGTTATTTCTGATGGCAGGATTGCGCTGCAGAAGTTTGTTGGAATTGTTCAGGGGTTTGCGGAAATAAGTACCTACTCTGCATATCAGGAGATGCATCCAACAGTGGAATACGCCCAAAGCGCATACGGGGACATGGTTTTCTGCAGCGATGAGGATTTTGTGGATTATGAGGAATATGCGATTTCGGCAAATGAAATAAAGGGAACGATTGCAGAATTGGACGCTGACATTGGAGAATTTGTAGAGGAGTTTCCGGAGTTTGCAAAGAAAATAAAACTCAAAAGCCTTTCGGATGTATATGAAAAGTTTGGGAAGGAAGTCACTTTCATAAATGCGATATATAATTCGTGCAGGCTGCTGAATGAGTCAAAGAAGATATAGGGATAGGTATTTATTGGAGTAAGGCGCAATATATTCGGAGAAAAAAATGGCGAAGGAACATTATCTCAAGGTGAGTTTTCCGCTGCTTGGGGATAACTCCCCTGGAATTTACAATTTCCTCTTTGAGTGCGTTGCGGATGTGCTGCAGGGAATTGGCGCAAGGAAAGTTGAGCTGCATATTGAGCGTTTGGAGCCCCTGGACGAGATTTACACAAACATATATGGGGTCAGCAGGGGCAAAATAAGGCAGATATTCAAGAGGTTTACAAGCTCCCATCACCTCATTGAGGCGCCGGATTTGACAGCAACACATGAGAGGGCATCGCTCCGTGCAAAAATAAATACAGCAAATCTGCAGGAAATATTCAGGGATTACAATGCGCTGTTTGACATTTTCTTCACAGACCTGCAGATAAAATCTGACGGGATTGCGCTTGATGTCATGGACCCCTTCAGCAATTCCCTGATTGCAATATCTGCGGATAGGAAGGTTCTTGAGAGTTTCAGGAAAATTGCGCAGAAGAGATGCAAAATGGCAATGAAATTCTCCTATATTGACAGCAGGCCCGGAAGGGTAAAATTAACGCATATCAGGAAAAGGGGTGCGAAGCATTAGCGAAGGCTCAAAATGGCTCATGCACCTTTACACAAAGCACGAGCTGCACAAGATGCATTTCCTGGACAAGATGAAGATTGAAAGGATTATCCCCGAGCAGGATGTTCTGCTGGATAAAGAAAAGAGGAAAACCCCTTTTCTGGGAAGGTATGATTTCCTTGTTGAAACCAGGAACAACAAATTCATAGGGATTGAGGTGCTTTCAAGGCCTACGCGGGGAAAACTCAAGGAAAAGCTCGCCTATGCGAAATATGTTGATGAGTTCATTTTTGTCCTGCCAGAGAACAGCATGGAATTCTACAGGAAGCCGAAAACGAAAATATTCCACAGGCATGCACGCCCGAGCTTTTTGGGTAAGGAATTTTCAAGCCCCACACTTTATGTATGGCTCATTGACCTGAGGAAGGGCTTTGTGGAGAAGGGCAGGCTGGACAGAATATTCAACGTAACAAGCCAAAACTGAACCATTATATACTGCCTTTTAATTAATTTGCGGTATCCATTTATGTAATGGGCCAGTAGCCTAGCCTGGATAGGGCGACTGCCTTCTAAGACCAATCCTTTCTTTTTTAGGAAAAAAGAAAGTCTAGGTTTTACCCAAAGAAAAAATAATCTTCAGGGTAAAAGAGGAAAGCAGTAGGTCGGGGGTTCAAATCCTCCCTGGCCCGTTGGCGTGGGAATATGGATTTTAAGGAAAAGGTTGTTGATGCGCTGCATGCTGTGCTGCATGATTTGGATAAGGTGCGGATTGCAGGAATGATTGAAATTCCAAAACAGGCGAATCTGGGGGATTATGCACTGCCCTGCTATCGGCTTTCGGGAATGCTGAAAAAGGCGCCGCAGGAGATTGCAAAGGAGCTCAAGGAAAAGCTTGTCCTGCCGAAGGGAATTTCTAAGACCGAGGTTATTGGCGCCTATTTGAATTTCTTTGTTGCGAATGATGCGCTTGCAAAGGATGTAATCAAGCGGATTCTGGGAGAAAGGCAGGATTATGGAAAATCGGATTTGCTGAGGGGCAGGAAAATAATGGTTGAATATTCAGGCCCAAATACGAACAAGACTCTTCATTTGGGGCACTTGCGCAACCAGGCGCTCGGGATGGCGATTGCAAATTTATATGGGGCAAATGGCGCAAAGGTAATCAGGGCAAACATATACAGCGACAGGGGCGCGCACATATGCAAGAGCATGCTTGCGTATGAGAAGTTTGGCAACAAAAAAACCCCGCAAAGCGCGCACATAAAGCCGGACCGCTTTGTAATGGATTATTATATTTTATACACTAAAGAGGCTGAGAAAAACCCCGAGCTTGAGAAAGAAGTGCAGGAAATGCTGAAGAAATGGGAAAAGGGGGACAAAAAAACAATTGCGCTCTGGAAAAAAATGAATGGCTGGGCGCTTCAGGGGATTAGGCAAACCTACAAGGAGTTCGGGAGCAAATTTGACGCTGAATTCTATGAGAGCAAATTCTATGACAAGGCGCAGCCCGTTATTGAGCGTGGACTGAAAAAGGGGATTTTTGAGAAGGATGAGACCGGCGCAATAATCGCAAAACTTGCATCAAGCGGAATGCCTGATAAGGTGGTAATGCGCGCGGACGGAACAAGCATTTACATCACAAACGACCTTGCGCTTACTAAGCACAAATTTGAGAAATACAATCTTGATGAGGCGCTCTGGGTAGTGGGGAATGAGCACAGCCTGTACTTCAGGCAGCTTTTCAAAATATTTGAGCTGCTTGGTTTTCCTTGGGCAAAAAAATGCAGGCACATGTCATATGGTCTTGTAAACCTTCCTGAAGGCAAAATGAAAAGCAGGGAAGGGACAGTTGTTGAGGCAGATGACATAATAAGGGAAATGCAGGAGCTTGCGAAAACAGAGCTGCAAAAACGCTATCCGGAAATGAAGAAGGCAGAACTGCAAAGGCGCACGCGCGCAATTTCCCTTGCTGCAGTAAAATTCTTCATGCTCAAGGTCGATGCGGGAAGAGACTTCCTTTTTAACCCTAAGGAAAGCATTTCATTTGATGGTGAAACGGGCCCCTTTGTGCAATATTCGTATGCAAGGGCGTGCAGCATACTTAAAAAGGCGGGGAAAGGCACGGAAGCGGAAATAAAGAATGCAAATCCGGAAGCGCTCGAAAGCGAGATTGAGAAAAGGCTGATTGCGCTTCTTGCTTCCTATCCTTCCGCATTGCAGAACTGCATTTCAAACATGAGTCTGCATCCCTTGTGCCAGCATCTGCTGGAATTGTCCTCGGCATTCAACCTGTTCTACCATGAGATGCCTGTGCTCAGGGCTGAAACAAAAGAACTGCGCGCAGCAAGGCTGGCGCTTGTGAAGGCTGCGAAAATCGTAATTGCCAATGCATTAAGCGTCCTTGATATAGAGTCAATTGAGGAAATGTAGAGGGGAAAAGAATTTATAAAGATTCACTAGAATATAAATATGGAAGAGTCCGAAATTCGTAATGCGCTCAGGGAAAAGGCGCTCAAGGAACTGCTTAAAATTGCCGCAAAGCACAACAGGAAGCTGAATGTTAAACTCATTGCAAAGGCATTTGCTTTCGCAAAGGCCTCTCATCGCGGACAGAAAAGGCTTTCGGAAAAACCCTATTTCTCCCATCCCTTTGAAGCCGCAAAGATTGTTGCTTCCCTTGGGTTGGACGCTGAAACGATTTCCGCAGCACTGCTGCACGATGTCATTGAGGATGCGGATGCGGACAGGAGTGAAATAGAAAGGGAATTCGGGAAGCAGGTGTACTTCCTTGTTGACGGGGTTACAAAGCTCGGGGTCCTTTCCCACAGGACAAGGGAGCAGAGGTCCATTGCCAACCTGCAGAAAATCATCCTTGCATCCGTAAAGGACATAAGGATTCTGGTTGTGAAGCTTGCTGACAAATTGCACAACATGCGCACCCTCAAATACCTTCCCAAAGAGAAGAGGCAGAGGGTTGCCGCAGAAGTGCTTTCCGTGCATGCGCCTTTGGCGCACAAATTGGGCATGCATACGATAAAGGACGAGCTGGAAGAGCTTGCGTACGATGAGCTTAACCCAAAGGAACATTCCTGGCTCTCAAAGGAAATCAGGAGCAGGACAAGAAAGAAGGAGGTTGAAGTCGGCAAGGCAATAAGCATTATGAAGAAGGCGTTTGCAAAGCAGCATCTGAAGGCGCGGTTCGGCAAATACTACAAGAACTGCTATACAATAAACAAGAAGCTGCGCAAGCAGTCAAAGGGGCTTGATGAAATCTATGATTTTGTAATTATCAAAATAATTGTCGGAAGCATTCCTGAGTGCTACCGCGCGCTCGGAGTTGTGCACAACACGTTCCTTCCCCTGCCGAAAAAGATGAAGGATTACATTGCAATACCGCAGACAAATTTCTACCAGGCAATCCACACATCTGTAATAGGCCCTAAGGGAACTCCCATAAAGGTGTATATCGCAACAAGGGAAATGAACAATCTTACCGAAAGGGGAATAGCCGCGGGATGGCACCTCCGCGACAAAAAGCTCCAGGACATCCTCAGGCAGAATGTAAGCAAGCTGAACAAAATCGCGAATATTGAGGATGTTGGAAGACTGAGGGAGTTCGGAAATGCCTTCAAGACTGATTTCCTGCAGAAAACCATATTTGTGTTTACCCCTTCCGGGGAAACGCGCGAATTGCCTGCAGGTTCAACACCAATTGATTTTGCATTCAACATAAGCGCGCAGTTGGGGGAGCGCTGCCTCAGGGCAAAGGCCAATGGAAAATCAGTTCCCCTGTGGAAAAGGCTTGAGTCCGGTGACATAGTCGAAATAATCCCATCGGCAAAACGCACCGCAAGCAGGCTCTGGCTCTCATTTGCAAAATCAGAGTATGCCAAAAAGGCGATTGCTGATGCTCTTAAAAGCAAAAAAAGCAGAAAGGATGAGAATCAGAAGGCTGTCTTTGCCAAAATAAAAATCTGCGCAATCGACAGGATAGGGCTATTTTCAGATATTGCAAAATGCTTTTCAGCAAACAAGATTAACATAGTGGGCGTTCAGACTGGCGCTTCCAGAAACAAGGCTATCGGGATATTCTCGGTACAGCTCACAACCCCGGACAAATTGGAGAATTCCCTCTCAAGAATCAAGGCCATAGGGGAAATTACAGATGTCAAGGTCCTGAAATAATTCATTAGGTTTAAATATTAGTTAGGGATAAATCAATAGGAAGCATGCACTGGAAATTAATAATTGCGCTTGTTATCGCGGCAATTGCAATATATGCAGCATACTCATTCATAAGCAGGCCTGCCCCAGACAATGGCAATGGCGTGCCCTCCTCGGGGCAGATGGCTTTCGGCGCTGCGCCATCAAAAGATGATTGCAGCAGGCAGGAATATGTGCCAGATGCGGACTATTGCTGGAGCCTGTATGCAAGGAACTCCAACAACCCGGAATTCTGCAGCGAAATTATCTCAAGCGGAATGAAGGACCTGTGCTACTGGAACATTGCTGTTCAATCAAGCGACAAGGAATTGTGCAATTCTGTGGGAGATGCTGATTTGAGATTTGATTGCATTGAAGCAATAGAGAACAAGTAGCAAAATTCTATAGCTCTTTATCAGAAATAACTTTTATCCCTTTTTTCTTCAGCAGGCCTGCCGTAATGCCATCCCCTTTAATTACTCTGCCTGAAAAGCTTCCATCATATATCTCTCCGCAACCGCAAGAAGGGCTTCCCTGTTTCAGGATTGCTTCTTTGATGCCGAACAGCCTTGCCAGCCTTAAAACCTGCTCCGCCCCTGTTGCAAATTTCTCAGTAACATCCTTTCCTGAGCAAGTGACAACTTTACTCCCTTGCATTTCTGCTTGCTCCCTCGGCGTTGGCAAGCCGCCCAGCTGCTCGGGGCATATGGGGATTAGTGTTTCTTTTCTGGAAAGGGCAATGGCTTTTTTATTTAATTCGCTCTTTCCATCATATCTGCATTTTATCCCCAACAAGCATGCGCTACAAAGCTTCATAAATTTAAATTATTCAATGTAAATTGCGGGCTTTCCCGGAAGCGCGTTCTTTGCCTTCTGCGCCGGGTCATAATCCGCCTTTTCCGCGCTTTGTATTTCCACTGCGCATTTGAATTCCTTTTCAAGCTGCCCTTTTGATTCTTTTAATGCGGAAAACTCATCAATTTCCCTGAGCTCAGAGAATTCCCCGATTTTGCTTATAACCGCCTTTACCATTGCCTCCACTTCCTTTCCCCTCTGCTTTAATGCGCTGTCCTGCATGCATGCTGAAATTGCCTTCCCGAAATCCGGCTTGCCCTGCGTTGCATCTGCAATTCTCTTCAGCGCAGCCCATTTCCATTTAGGCGCAGCATAAAGCGCAATCCTTTTCGGATTTGCAATTTTCGCAATTTCCTTAATGTGCATTATGTCCTGCCTTGTGTTCTGCGCAAGCGCCTCGGCCTGCTCTGCCTTCGCATCAATCATTTTTTCATCGGCAGCGGGCCATTCCTGCAATGAGCAGAAGCCCCTGCATTTTATTTTTTCCCATAATTCCTCGGACAAATGCGGGGCAATCGGGCTTAACATTAAAATAAGGTTTTTTGCGGCAAATCCCATTACTTTCTTGTTCGGGTTTTCATATTTCTGTAGCGCATCTGCAAAAGCCATTATTGAATTTATCGCGAGGTTGAACTGGAAGTTGTGCATTTGCTCTGTAACCTGCATTATTGTGCGGCTTGCCTTGCTCAATATCAACTTGTCCCTGTTATTGAGTTTTGCAATATTGATTTTCCCTAATTTGATGTTTTGCCTGTTTGACTCTATAAGCGCATATATGCGCTGGAGGAACCTGAATATTGTTTCTGCTCCGGAATCGCTCCATTCCAGTTCCTTTTCAGGCGAAGCAACGGAAAGGATGAATGTTCTTGCAGTATCAGGCCCGAATTTTTTCATTATTTCTCCCGGGTCAACAACATTCCCCAGTGATTTGCTCATTACCTTTCCGTCCTTAAGGACCATTCCCTGGGTAAGCAGCCTTCTGAAGGGCTCGTCAAATTTGAGCAATTTCAAATCGCGCAGCGCCTTTGTGAAGAACCTCGCATACAGAAGAT
Organism: Candidatus Iainarchaeum sp.; assembly: GCA_018304445.1. The sequence continues at coordinate 7,590 of JAGVWD010000011.1, forward strand.
GCATTATCGCATGCTCTATTCCCCCGATATACTGGTCAACAGGCATCCAGTAGGAAACCGCATTTTTTTCAAACGCGTTTTTCTTTTCTCCGGGGGAGCAATAGCGCAGGAAATACCATGAGGAATCAACAAAGGTATCCATTGTGTCAGTTTCCCTGTGTGCGGGAGAATTACACTTCGGGCATTTTGTTTCAGCAAAACTCTTAACGGCATCAAGCGGATTGCCCTCCCCTGTAATTTTAATTTTCTCAGGCAGTTTTATTGGCAAATCCTTTTCTGCAACTGGCACGATTCCGCACTTTCCGCAATACACGACAGGGATTGGGGTTCCCCAATAGCGCTGCCTTGAAATAAGCCAATCGCGAAGTTTGTAATTTGTCGTGCGCTTCCCCCACTTGTTCTTTTCAAGCCAGTCCGAAACCTTTTCAATCGCCTCAAGGCTTGGAATTCCATCAAACTGTGAGGAATTTACAAGCACTCCCTCCTCAATGTAGGCGGAATTCATTTCATTAACATTCAGTCCCCTGCCGCTCGGCTTAATTACCAATTTCTTCTGCAGGCTGTATTTCTCCGCGAATTCCCAGTCCCTCTGGTCGTGGCATGGAACTGCCATTACCGCCCCTGTGCCGTATTCCATTATCGCATAATCCGCAATGAATATCGGGCAGACATCCCCATTCACGGGATTGATTAAATATTTCCCTATGAACATGCCGCGCTTTTCCTTTTCCGCGGAAGTCCTTTCAATTAGCGATTCGCACCTCACTTCCTCAATGAATTTTTTCACATCGCTTTCATATTCCGTTCCCTTGACCAATTCCCTTACAAGAGGATGTTCTGGCGCAAATACAAGATATGTAACGCCGAAAATCGTATCAGGCCTTGTGGTAAATGTTGAAATCTCCAAATCAGAATCCTTAACCTTGAAAAATATTTCAATTCCCCTGCTCTTTCCTATCCAGTTCTTCTGCATTGCCTTAACTCTTTCAGGCCATTCATCCAGTTTCTGCAAATCCTCAAGCAATTCATCAGCATATGCTGTTATTTTGAAGAACCACTGCGCCCTCTCCTCCTCGCTTACAGGGTTTTTGCAGCGCCAGCAGCTGCCATTAACAACCTGCTCGTTCGCAAGCACTGTTTTGCATGTGCTGCAGAAATTCACTTTCGCGCTTGCCTTGTAGGCAAGGCCTTTTTCAAGGAACTTAAGAAAAATCCACTGG
>JAGVWD010000012.1 GCA_018304445.1 Candidatus Iainarchaeum sp.
CCCTGTGCGGGTCAGTAACAACAACCAGCAAATCCGGCCTTATGAAAGAAAAATCATTATTTCCCCCATCTCAGATTATTACTTCAGCCTCCTTCTCCGCGCGCTTAAGGATTTTTCCATAATCCACTCCTGCATAAACCACGGCATTCCTCTCAATAAGCGGCTCATATTCCTCCATTTCCTCAATCGTGCACTTTTGCCTTTTCAGATCATCAATGCTCCCAAACCTCTGGCACTCCTGCAGCAGCAAATTCCCATAAGGCATTGGATGCCTTATCACAACCGCTTTCTTTCCGTGCGTTTTCAGAATATCAAGGATTCTCCTTGTGGTCTGGCTCTTTCCCGAACCTGTGCGGACCGCACATACAGCAACCACTTTGCGCTTTGATTCCAGCATTGTTTCTTTTGGCCCGAGAAGCGAAAAGCTCGCTCCGCAAGCAAGCGCAATGCTCGCCTTGTGCATGACCTCTTCATGGCTTACATCAGAATAAGCAAATACAACTTCATGCACATTGAATTTCTTGATTAATTCTGCAAGTTTATTTTCCAGGTAGATGGGAACGCCTCCGGGATAAAGCCTTCCTGCCAGCTTTGCAGGATATTTCCTATTTGCAATTCCAGGGATTTGCGTTGCAGTAAAGCAAACAACATTGTAATTCGGATTATTTCTGAATACTATATTGAAATTGTGGAAATCCCTTCCCGCAGCGCCCATTATTATTACGTTTCTGCGCATGCCAAATTCCTATTCCAGAAACTCCTCTTTCCCCTTGAGATAGCGCGTCAAAAAGCGCTGGAATTCCCCATTCTTCCCGTAAAGCGCCTCAATCCCTTCTTTATCCAGAACCCTGCAGCCTGATTTTATTGCTCTCCTCACATCCTTTTTGTCCTTTTTTGCAAGTTCCTTTGCAATAACACAAAGAAGCTTTTTCACATCTGTAAATTCCCTTCTTGTTTCAATTACCCAGCGCCCTTTTTCAATTCTAGGCCCTGAAATTATCTTTCCCTTGTGCGCCGCAATAAATCTCTTCTGGTTTTCCAAATCCTCCGCAAAAGGTCCGATGCGCCCCATTGTTTTTGGAAGCGCCAATTCCTTCAGCTCATAAATAAGCGCAATTGTTTTCTTCTCATCAGTCCATGAGTCGCTTCTCAGAACATCAAACTCCCTTTGCTTCAACTGGGTTGCAACCTTCCTCTCAAGCCTTCTCAGTTCGCCCCACATTATGTCCGACAGAACGTTCTTCGGATATGCCAGCTGCAATGCAATAATCTCCTTTTTTGAAAGCATTTGCCTTATTTTCCCAATGCCCCAGCATTTCACAAGCTCAGGGAAGAAGAATTTTTCATTCGGCTTCTTCAAAAAAGCATTTGCTGCAAGCACCATGCGCTCGAACTGCTCCTTTGCAAGCGCCGCAGCAACATTCCTCTTTTTATCTATGGGGTCAATTATTATCAGTGGCGCCTCAGGGAACATTTTCCTTGCATCCTTCTCATTCCAATAGCCTTCCAAATCAATGACTTTTCCAAAGTGCCACTCCGCAATCGCTTTTAAGCAGTTCTCAAACGTTCCATATTCCAGAATAAGCAATTCAATCACATACCCCGGAACGCTTGCAAATTTCAAATCAGCGCCATAACATCTAATCCCCTTCATGAACTGCCTCAATAACCTTACCTCGCTTCTATGTTTTTCACTCAGGTTCTTCAGCAGGTATTTTGTATGAAAGGCAGTCCGGTCAACAGCGCTTTTCAGTTCAGATGCATTCGCAATCTTATAGCTTGGAACTATTTCAACATCATAGCCATTTACATTCGCGCGCAAATAAGGATGCTCGGAATACGCCTCAAACCATTTATATCCCTTAAGGACGCGCTTTCCAATGCGCAATCCTTCCTTTACAAATTCCTCCCTTAAGAGGTGCTTTGGAAACAAAACAAAAATATCAATGTCCCTATCGCCCTTGAGATGGGTGTTGCGCGCAAGTGAGCCCGCCAGAATAGCATCAACATGCTTGCCTTCCATTGATTTTATTTTCCCAATCAATTTATCAGCAAGCGCAAGCTCCGCCCTGTACTCTGCGGCGCTCGGGGTTATTTTTGCAAGCACCTTTCCAATAAGTTTTTCCATGTATGCAATTATGGGAAAAGTAGAATATATTGGTTTTGTTTACATCAGAAACTGCGTTTCCTCAAACTTCCTCAGTTTCAGGATTTAAGTGCAATCCTCTTCACAACAGAATATTCGGGTCCTTCCCTCCGCAGATTGCTTTCCATTATGTCAATGCTCTCCACTTTAATGCCTGCGGAGTAATTTTCAGCCTTCAGTTTCCCAAGCACTTCATCAACCTCCCTTCTCCCGGGCGCTTTATTCCTTGCAAGAGTGATGTGCGCATGGAACCTTTCGTCATGGAGATTTAGCGCATCATCAAGAATTGCGGAAATTCGCTGAAGTTCTTCATTGCCCTCAGCAACTCCAATCCAGATAACGCGCGCATTGAAATCCCCGATTCCAGAAATCAGCGCATTGAAAGCATCCGTGTTTTCAAGAACCCTCATTTTCTCCTGAACCTCATTTAAATTTTCATTCGTTATGTAGCCAAGGAATTTCATTGTTATATGCAGGTTCTGCATTCCCACAACCTTGCACTCTTCCTGCGGAATTTTGCAACTCAGTTTTTCATAAATCTGCCGCCTTATTTCTTCAGGCAGATTGACTGCAATGAAAATCCTCCTCAATCCGCTCATTTCAGCTCAGCCCTTGCGACTTTCTCAAGCCTCTTCAGCAGCTCGTAATTCTTCCCTAGCTTGCTGTTTGCCTCATCCAGCATCCGCTTCATGTAATTTTTATCAATCATTATTTTTGCGCCCTTTTTTACAGGCAGGCTTATGCTCTGCGTTCCGACAAACTCGGCAATGCATTTCCCCTTCTTCGCAACTATTATGCCCCCGCGCTTTACCCCCGCATTGCGCATCACATTCAGCAATGAATCCGCATCCTCAAGGTTTTTTGTTCCAATGTGTATTATAAAAGGCTCCATCTTGAACCATATTATTCCCCTGCTTTTTTCTTCCAAACCATCCCACAATTCAGGGAATTTCACTTCCCTGTGCCATTTCCTGTGGAAGTAGCTTTCTTGCTTTGTGCCCTTCCCATGCAATCCCAGAAGCATTATTCTGCCGGCACAGCCCGAGGAAGTGAAAAAATTCTCTGTGGAATTTATGTAATTGCATATCGGGCGCATTTTTGCATCAGCCTCGCCCTTACTTACGGCTTCCTCCCATATCTGCCTGTTGTGCAGCTTGCTCATTCTCCAGCGCTCATTTTCCGGAAATTCCATTTGCTTCTTCATATTTCAAAATGCTCCATGTGCAATCTCATTTTACCGTTGAATTCGGCGAGCAGGGCATTCCCCTCCTTCAGCGGGCCCACATTTATGGATTTTGTTTTTCCAATTTCAATTTCCCCTTTCGCCTCGTGCACATGCGCGCATATGTGCAACAGGGGCTGGAACTTCTCAATCGCCCTGTTTATTTCCCTGCAGCCAAGATGCACGCCAAAGCCCGCAAGGTCAATTTTGGTATCATATGGCGGGGAATGCGTAACAAGGATTGTTTTTTTCGGGTTTGTTCCGGGAAGCAGCTCATTCAGGGCATTTTTCGCCTCCAAATCCCCGAGGCCGAACTTGTAAAAGGTATTGTATGGGATTGCGCCGCCAAGCCCGATGAAAGTATAGCCCCCGAATTCAATTTTTCCCTTATGCAGGAGAATTCCCTTTTTTTCCAGCAGTTCCACAACTTGCCTGCCATCCATGTTCCCGGGAACAGCAATTATTTTTTTCGCAAAATCCAGTTCATTCAGGACCCTTTCAGCGCTTTCAGCCCTGCCATCATCCGTTATGTCCCCCGCAATTGCAATAAGGTCAATATCCGCATCAGCAAATTTCTCCCTCAGCCTACGTGCCGCAAGCGCGCTGGAATGCGCATCGGCAATGAAAAGCGCTTTCATGGAAAACCAACCTTTGTTTTTTACTTGGGATTGATCAAACCATCAAGCACACAAAGTTTGCAAGCCAAGCGTGCTTGATGGTTTGTAAGGGCATCATGCCCTTATAAACCAACCTTTATAATTTTATATCTTCAATTATATATTGGGGTGCAGAATGTTAAATAAGTTTGTTGTTTTGCCTATTTTAATCCTTATGCTGGGCTTTGCAAGCGCGGACATTTTAGTAACTTCCCCAACAGAAAACCGCCTTCTCCCGAATGAAAGGCTCGAGCTCGGCTCAATTTCCCCAGGGGAAACGCTCATAATCGGCATTAATTCCGATACCGGCTACACGACCCAGCAGAAGTGGAGCAGGGCGGAATTCATTTCGGAAACGCTTCCCGAAAACTGGGAATACACGAACTCAAAATACCTTGCGGATGTATTTACCCTGCAGCTGAAAGTTCCGGAAGACGCGGAAAAAGGCGCGTACAATGCGAAAATAAAGCTGACTGATGTAAAGCACAACATCCCTGATGAATTTGTGCAGCTGCTTTTCTATGTTGAGGACAATTTAATTACCGCGGACATTTCGGATTTGAGGCAGGATGTGATTGTGGGTGAGCAGGCATCCTTCAAGCTCACAATAATAAACGACTCAATAGCGGAGCATGAAATTTCTGTTGCGTCAACGCTCCCAAGCTACTGGTTCTCCGGGCAGAAAATAACAGCAAGGCCTAAATCAGTAATAACAAAAACCCTTAAGGCGGATCCAAAAGTGTATGGCACTAAGCAGTTTGATTTTTACATAACCTCGGAGCAAACAGGAAAGAAAATTGCAACATTCAATGCGCAGCTGAATGTTTTCCCTACCCCTTCAAGCAAGTTCGCATCCGGCTTCAACGGCCTTGCGTTCTTTACCCCGAACATGCTAGTTAGCTATTTCATAAACTCATTCATAAGCCTGCTTGGTTGATGATATGCCAAAGGGAGGTATCGGAACCGCAGGTTCTGATATTGCAGATTATTCGAAGCAGATAATTTCTGAAATTATTTCCGGGAAGATTTCTGATTTGAAGCAGCTCAATGAAAGGAAGATGCGGCTGAGCAGGGAGCTTTTAATTCCGGAGCTTCCGAAAAACCCGGACATACTCGCATATGCAAGGCACAAAACCCCGAAGCTAATCAGCTTTCTCGGGATAAAGCCCGTAAGAACTCTTTCAGGGATTGCCGTTGTTGCTGTAATGCCCGCTCCGCAGGAATGCCCGGGAAAATGCATTTATTGCCCCTCTGGAAAGGCTTTCAATAAAAATTCCCCAAAAAGCTACACGGGCTTTGAGCCCGCAACAATGCGCGCGCTCCGCGCTGATTTTGACGCATTTGCCCAGACTTCCGGGCGCATAAAGCAGCTTCAAATAACAGGGCATAAAACAGATAAGATAGAGCTGATTGTGATGGGCGGAACTTTTCCCGCGTGCAAATTCTCCTACCAGAAAAAATTCATAAAGGAATGCACTGATGCAGTAACAGGCAAGAAATCACGCAACCTGCAGCAGGCGCAGAAGAATGCAGAAACCTCAGAACAGCGCCTCATTGGAATTACATTTGAAACAAGGCCGGATTACTGCGGAAAAAGGGAAATTAAAAATATGCTTGCACTCGGCGCAACCCGCGTGGAATTGGGAGTGCAGAACATCGATGATGAAATCTACAGGAAAATAGGCAGAAACCACACAGTAGGGGATGTAATTGGGGCTACACAACTATTGAAGGATTCCGCGCTGAAAGTCTGCTATCACATGATGCCGGGGCTTCCCTTCAGCACTTATAAAAAGGATTTGCACGCTTTCAGGGAAATTCTCTCAAACCCAAATTTCAGGCCGGACATGCTCAAAATCTATCCCTGCATTGTGGTAAAGGGCACAAAATTATATGAGCTCTGGAAACAGGGAAAATACAATCCTTATACAACAGAAGAAGCCGCAAAATTGATTGCGGAAATAAAGCCCCTCGTTCCAAAATGGATAAGGATTATGCGCATTCAGAGGGATATTCCGCTGCATAAAATCTCCGCAGGCGTTGCCCAGAGCAATCTGAGGCAGATAGTGAAGCGCGAAATGCGCGCAAAAAACACGAAATGCAGATGCATACGCTGCAGGGAGGCGGGCCAGCGAGGCTATCTTGAAAATGAATTTGCGGATATGGAAAAAATAAAAATCCTTTCCGAAACCTACAGCGCAAGCAATGGGGAGGAAATTTTCATTTCAGCGGAGGACACAAAAAGGGATTTGCTGCTGGGATTCTGCAGATTGCGCATCCCAAATGCGCCATTCATCAAACCCTTAACTGAGCGCACCGCGCTTGTAAGGGAGCTTCACGTTTATGGCGAGCTTCTCGGGCTTGGGGAGAAAAAACCAGGCGCCTATCAGCACAAGGGCTTTGGAAAAGCGCTCCTGCAGAAAGCTGAGGAAATTGCGCTTCAGGAATATGACAAAACAAAAATTGCAGTAATGTCCGGCATTGGCGCAAGGGAATATTACAGAAAATTGGGCTATGCCCTTGCTGCGCCCTATGTGCTCAAATCCCTCTAACATCCTATTAGTTTATATATAATAATTATAGTATTATAATAGAGGCAATTTTATGGGAAAGGCATTGGTAGCAACCCTTGGCGCCGGAAGGGGAACATGGGGCCATGTCGCAAGGCTGATTGCTACAGAAGAATGGGATTCTATTTTACTTGTTTCAAATGAATGGGCTAAGGAAAAGTTCGCCCCCGCAAAGGGAGTTGAGTGGATTCTCCTGAACAACCGCGCGGGCTTTGACATCATAAAGGACACAATAAAGGAAAAGCTCCCGAAGGGCGAGATTGCAATAAGCATGGCATCCGGCGCGGGAAAAGAGCACATGGCGCTTATTGCGGCGCTGAATGAAACAAAAAGAACTTATACAATTGTTACGCTCACAAAAAACGGCATAAAGTATTATTAATAAGGGCATAATGCCCTTATGAACCCCAAAAAGGAAACTCCCGATATGTTTGAGTATGTCCTGTTAGCCATTGTGGCGATTTTGGCAATATTCCTTATTTTTCTCTATAAAAAATCAAAATCCCTCGAATTCCGGCTTTCAGAGCTCGGCTTCAGGAAGGCCTCGCAATCAGTGAAGTATGGAAAACTCACGGAGCAGTGGATTCCAATGAGCAAAGACTTTCCCTACAACCCGAACGACTTCCGCTTTATTGGAAGTCCGATTGATGGAATTGTTTTTGACGATTCGGAAATAGTTTTCTGCGAATTCAAGTCAGCAAGCGCGCAACTCAATGAAAACCAGAAGCGCATTAAGGATTTAGTGGAAAACAAGAAAGTCAGATGGCTCGAATTCAGGGCTGATTAGTTGCTTTCAGCCGCAAATCCCTTCTAAAGCGCATGCTCTCCGGAAGTTCTTCGTCCTTTTTCAGTAATAATATTTCTTTAATGGCTTTCGCATCTGGCAGCCGGTCAGATTTTCTAAGCCCGAGAGCACTTTTAAATGCCCCGCCTGAATTGGCATCAACTTTCCATCCCAAGCCAAGAATAGTGATGATAACGGGCCTCTGGTCGGTTTTTACAAAAATTTCCTCACCCTTCATTTTCCTTATTTGAAGTTCCATCAGCCTGAAACATATCTTCCCTAAATTAAGCCTGCGATGGTGATAATCCACAAACCTATTTGGAATTTCCCATATTCCTCCGTGCATTCTTCTTGCGCTAAAACTGCCAAGGGAATTCCTGTTCTTATCGTATAAATTAAGTTCAATCCTCTCATTTTGCTTGTCAATACTGCCTTCTGCAAAAACCCGCCTGTTTTCCTTAACAAGATATTCCACACTTAAGGTTTTTGCAAAATTTGGGCTGCCCTTGGCTTTCCTGGCTTTCCATTCCTTTGGAATGTTTTCATAAAATCTTTTGATTTGTGGCATTTCACTCAACCCTGAACCTCAAAAGCGCCGCAATCCCTGTCAATCCACTCAACTGCTTTCCCGCATCGCCTTCCGCGCTTATTATGTGCACTTCGGCATTTGTTTTTTCAGCGCTTTCCATCAGCGCCTCCATTTTCTCGCGCTCCGAAAACAGCCTCTCATCGGTTATGAGAATTTTTTTGACAGCGCCGTAATTTATCGCATTCAGCACTTCCTTCTCCCCATAAGCGACAAGCCCTGAATTCCTTGCAAGCTCCTCGTATAATTTTGAAATGTTTTTAATATCTTCGGCAACCGCAGTCTCCTTCAGCACACTCTCAATAAGCCCCGACTTTACGGCCTCATTCATTCCGGTTTCCCCCACTGAGTTTGTTGCGCCCCACACAATGTCAAATTTCGCGCTTTTCTCCTCCAGATATTTCTCAAAATCCTCCTTCGCGAATCCCGGCCCCGCAACGATTATCTTGTCCGCCTTTATCTCGGAAATTTTTTTAAGCAGTTCAGAAAAATACTTTTTCTGCGCATCTTCTGTTGCGTATCTTTTGCCTGATTTTCCCGCGTGCATTTTCAGCTTGTGCTCCAGGCCGAACTGCTTCACAAGCGCAAAATCCGCCTGCTCGTCATCCATTACAATAAGAAGCAGCTCAGGAATCCTTGTTGCCTGCTCCGCCTTCTTAAGGCGCGCAATCTGATACTGCTTAAGCTTCAGTTTCTTAATTTTTATCGGTTCATTCAAAATTATTTCAAGCGTATGGGAACTCCCAAGCGGGGCAACATCCTCGGGCTTTGCATATTT
>JAGVWD010000013.1 GCA_018304445.1 Candidatus Iainarchaeum sp.
TTGCCTTTATTTTCACAAGCATTTTCTCATTGCTAATTTCTCCAATCCCGAGCTGTTCCCTTGCATATCTCACCACCCCCCCCATATTTCCCATTTTAAAGCCCGCACCATATAATGATTTGAGCGTTTTCAATTTGTTTATGTGTTCGGGAATATTCTCAGGCTCAAATCCGTATTTCCTGAGCATCTCGCGCAGCTCCTCAAATTCATTTTTCTGCATTCTCTCATGAAGATTCCGCTCGCCCTCTTCCTCTATTTTCTCAGCGCGCATTCCTTCAACATAGCGTATGCTGGCTTCCTGCGCATGCCCGAAAAGCCCCTGGGCCCTTTCATGGGCCGCATAAGGCAACTGCGGCTTTACCCGCCTCCTGAACAATGAAAACAACGAGGGCATTCAAATCTCCCCTTTGGATTTTAATTCTTCAAGAGTTTCCTTCATCCCTTCATGCAAAGAATATTTCGCATGCCAGCCCAATTTGTTTATTTTTCCAGTATTGTAAGCCCTTTCCCTGACAAGCCTGTCTATGTGCGCAGGCATTATTACTGTCTTCTTCCCCTGCATTTTCGCCTTTGCGAGAAGCACGTGCGCAAGCAGCTTTGCCTGCCACACCGGCAAATGCTTTTTAGGAACCTCAACATTTAACAAATTAGCAATTTCCATGTAAACCTCCTCCAAGGTGCCAGCGCGCTCCTCCGCAACAATATAAATTTCATTCTCAGCATTCTCATTCCCTGCAACAGACCTTATTGCGCTTGCAGCGTCCTTCACATAGAGCAATTGGAATTTGTTTTTTCCGTCCCCTGTAATCGGAAAGCCCTTTTTTATCAGTTTTATTATCTGCTTCCAATAGGAGTTTGCACCATAAAGAAGCGCAAACCTAAGTATTGTTACTGGAAGAAGCTCCTGGTAGCCCAGCGCGAGCTTTTCAGCCTCCGCCTTTGTTTTTTCATAATTCGTTTCAGGCGCATATGGAAAGGATTCATCCGCCACTCCGGAAATATTTCCCATTACCCCGACTGTAGAAGCGAAAACAAGCCTCTTCACATTGCATTTTGCGCACGCCTCCAGCACATTTTCAGTGCCCTTAACATTAATTTCATACAGCTTCCCGTATGGAAGCGCCTCATCAAGCGCTGCCGCAAGATGCACAACAATATCCTTCCCCATGCAGGCATTTTCAACCTGCGCATAATCCAAAATATCATTTCCCCGTTCCAGGTCAAATTCCCCAACCTCATAGCCCGCGCCATGCAACTCGCTTACGGCAAATTTCCCAAGAAAGCCGCATGCGCCGGTTACAAGCACCTTTTTTACCATAATCAATTCTATGTTTGGAATTGATTATTAACTTATTCATTAATTATTATTCTCATGGACTTCATTGAGCTTTCAGGCGATTATGGCTCAGGGGGAGGGCAGATTTTGCGCACAGCCCTCGGATTGAGCGCGCTGCTCCAGAAGCCGATTTCTGTAAGCAAAATCCGCTACAACCGCCCAACTCCCGGGCTTCAGGCGCAGCATTTGACAGCATTAACAACCCTCAGGCAGATATGCAATGCACAGACAGAGGGCGCAAAAGCCCTTTCACAGGAGGTTAAATTTTCCCCCCAGGCTGCGCATTCCGCGCAATTGCACATCAATATAGGCACAGCGGGCTCAATTACTCTCCTTCTCCAATCCATAATACTGCCGGCGCTCCTGCATGAAATAAGGCTGCGCATTGTCGGAGGCACAGACGTCGCATGGGCCCCAAGCATAAACTACATGCAGAGCGTTCTATTGCCAACACTTGCAAAAATGAATGCAAAATTTGATTTGGAGCTTAATGCGCGCGGTTATTACCCCAAGGGATCGGGCTCAGCAAGCTTCAGCTCAAAGCCCGCAAGGCTCCCGCTTAAGCCAATTTCCCTTACAAATTTTGGAAATCTTGAGCGCATAAGGATAATTTCCCATTGCGCAAACCTCCCGAAGGAAGTCGCGCTCAATCAGCTGAAATCAGCAAAGAAATCAATAACTGATGCGCTTGGAAATCTTGACCTGGAGGAAACAGTTGAGTGCAGGGAAAAGAGCGAAACCACAGGGAGCGGAATAGATTTGTTTGCATATTTCAGCTCAGGTGCTGTTCTCGGCGCAAATGCATTAGGAGAAAAAGGCAAGCCCGCTGAGAAAGTGGGAAAGGAAGCAGCGGAAAAGCTTCTTAAGGAGCTTTCAGCAAAAAAGCCCTGCGATTCCCATCTGGCAGACCAGTTGATTCCATTTATGGCGCTCGCGCAGGGCTACAGCACAATAGAAACAACCGCGCTTACTGAGCACACGCAAACAAACATATTTGTTGTTGAGAAGTTTCTGGATGTGAAATTTGAGGTTTCCGGCAACTTGCACGAGCCCGCGGAAATTTCTGTTATTGGTACAGGCTTCAGATAATCATTTTCTTTCAGATATGATTACCACAGTTTTTTGTTTTTTGTATCCGGGGTTTTTAACATTAACTTCTAAAAACAACCTACCATTTCCGATATTTTCAGCAAGATTCATCACTTTCGTGTGCCTAGGCTCACGGGCAATAAGCGTTGCAAACACCTTTATGAATTTAGTTGCTTCCCTTCTGCCAATCACGCGTTTCTTAATATGGGGCAAAAATGCCTTATTCAAATGAGCAACAACACGATTCTTTGTCTGTTTTCGTAGCATATCAAATATACCTCTCCCGCATTTATATTCCTATACCTATAATATGCCAAACCCCGCGAACAAATCCGGCAGCGCAATTATCACAATAACGGCAGCAAAAACAAAAGGCGCGAATTTTGGGAGATTGCGGTAAACAGGCAGCTTTGCGATTTTCAGCCTTTTGAGCTTTTCAATCTCCTTTTTCTCAAATACCCGCTTTCCCCTGAGATTAAGCGCCCTGCCAAGCTTTTCTTTCTGCCCATTTGACAAAAAATCCCAGGCGACTATCTCATCCTCCTCAAATTTGCCTATTGCAATTTCCTTCAGGAAAAACTCCTTCCTTATGCCCTTCTCAAACGCAATGAAAAGCAATGCGCAAACCACAACAACCGCAAGCACGGCAACGAACTGCATCTGCAAAAATTTCAACTGGAATAAAAGTGCAAAATAAAGCGCAAAGAACACTGCAAACAGGGAAGCGTTGAATATCCCCTGCTTATTCAGCGCAAAATCAACTCCCCTTCCGAAGTATTTCGGCACATAATAGATTGAAAGCGCGGCAATCGCGATTATCGCTGAAACAAAAACAACTAGCAGTATGAAGGGGTAATTATGATTTGGCAGATATGGCAGCAGCAAGGAAATTCCAACAAACAGCTTCACATCCCCCCCGCCGATTTTGCCAGTGTAGTAAAGAAGATAGCACACGGCAAAAACAGCAAGCGCAACTGCGAAGTAATTTATCGTGTCCATGAAATTTGCAAAAACCCCGACATAAATATTCAAGAGCGCCCCAAGAGCAATCATAGGATATGTAAGCTTGTCATAAATCAGACCAGTGCGCAGGTCTGTATAAGAAGCGATTGCCGTTGAGAATAAAACAGCAGCCTCGCGCAATAAAAAAAGGTAAGGCATCTAATGTCTCCTTACATTATTTTTATTTATCATTAGTATCTGTTTGCTTCCGGGGAGCAAGACTTCTTTTGCTTTTTTTGCTATAGCAACTTGTGTAAGATATAACCTCCTCTTTTTAGCAAAATTTACAAAAAATTTTTCCTTTTTAGGCAGAGCAATTGCGCGTATTACTGTATATCCTGGATTATCTGCCAATATTCCATCAATCATCTGCTGGCAGTGTGGCTTCCTGAATTCTAAGTTGAATGGAGAAACGTCTATGGCCTTTCTCCCTTTTAAATCTACAAATTTATAACATACAATGGCAATTGGTTTATTGTCTTTCAGCCTAACAACAAAACGATCGAATTTTTTTGGGTAAACTCCTGTTTTTCCGCTTTCTTCAAAAAACATTTGTGAAACCAACAACTTGTGCGCAGGATTTGACCATTGTATTTTAATATCCCCATATTTGACCATTTTTGCATCACCTTATCCTGAATTTTTTCTTTTTCATTGCAAGCTTTCCAAACAATTTCTGCATCTTCCCTTTCTGAAGGTCTTCCATACTCTTTATTTCCCCTATGCCCTTGAACTGCTTGAACATTTCCCTCATGCGCCTGTAATTCTTGAGAAGTTCCCTCACATCCTCCTCCTTCTTCCCCGAGCCCTTTGCAATTCTCAGTATCCTGCTCCTGTCAACAATCTCAGGATTGCGCTTCTCCTGCCTTGTCATTGAATCCATAACTATTTTGAAATTTTCAAGCTTCTGCTCCGAAGTTTCCAGCAAGTCCTTCGGAATCTGCATCCCCACCCCCAGCATGTCCATTACCTTCCCCAAAGGGCCCATTTTCTTCATCGCCTTCAGCTGCGCGTAAAATGTTTCAAGATTGAATTCCCTATGCATTAATTCTTCTGGGCTTATTTCCCCCTCAGATGAGATTTCCTCTGCCTTCTCAAGCAGCGCCTGTAGGTCCCCATAGCCCATTATCCTTGATAAGTAGCGCGTTGCATCAAACTCCTCAAAATCATCGGTTTTTTCCCCGGTTCCAATGAAATAAACATTTGAGTTTGTCGCCCTGCATGCAGCAAGCGCGCCCCCGCCCTTTGCGCTTCCATCCATTCTCGTAATGATAATCCCGTTTACCCCGACAGCATCATGGAATGCCCTTGCCTGCTTCCCCGCAATCTGCCCTGTATCTGCCCCCAGAACAAGCCAGGTCTGCTCTGGCCTGAAAGCAGAGGAAACTTCCCTTATTTCCCTTACAAGTTCAGAATCAAGGGCGCTCCTTCCCGCGGAATCAACAATTATCACATCGCATTTTTCCTTTTCAAGTTCCTTCAGCCCCTGCCTCACAACCGCTGCGGCACTTTTCTCTTTTGGATTTCCGTAAAATGGAATTTTAACCTTCCCGCTCAGCTGCTGCAACTGCTCAAATGCGGCAGGCCTTGCAGTGTCTGCGCAAATGGCTCCAACCTTCAGGCCGCGCTTTGAGTAGTATTTTGCAATCTTGGCTGTAGCAGTTGTTTTTCCATGGCCGAAGGTTCCGACAAGAAGAATCCTTTTTGGCTTTTGCGGAATTTCCGCTTTCGCCCCTCCCAGGGCCTCAGCAAGCAGGTCATAGGTTATTTTGATTATGTGCTGCCTTCTGTCAAATCCCGAGGGCAGTTCCCTGAAAGCCTCGGATTCAATTTTCTTGCTCAGCTCAAGGACCAATTGAACTTCCACGTCCCCCGCAATAAGCGCGCGCTGCAAATCCTTTATTACCTCAGCAATCAGCTCCTTGTCTATGAAAGTGGATTTGCGCAGCCTCTCAAGCGCACCCCTGAGTTTTTCCCCTAAGCCCATTCTCCCACAGCAAAATTGAGCACAAAAATAGTTATAAAACATGCCTTATTTTGCAAAAGTCACAAATTAATCGTGCAACAATAATTGTACAGAAAGCCTTAAATACTTCCTTCGCGCAAGTAAATCAGAGGCGGGTTAATTAGCGTTAGACTGATAGGCTAATATACTCGGGAGCAAAGCACACTCTGCTAAGAGAGTTTTTATTTTGGCTCCCTTCCGCCTCTTTTGGCTCCCTTCCGCCTCTTTTTCTATTTTTTAGATAATAATATAAAGTTCCAGGACATACTTCTGATACGGCTTCCCTTATAAGCTCAAAGCGCCAGGCAATAAAACGTGTTAAAATTCTGCGCGAATACTATGGATATGACACACCAAAAGTGGTGCATGAGCTCACGAAGGCCATGGGTTTTGTTCAAGGCAGCAGAGGAGCCATGGATTATATTGAAAATAAAAGGCTGGGGGCAATCAATAAAAAAATTAAAAACAAATTAATGTCGAATGTTCTTTTTATGATTAAACCTCTGGAACACTGCGCGAGAATGTATAAAAAACAAAAAGTTCCCGATGGAGGATAAACGCAAAAGCGCTCTATCTCTTCGTAGCTCCCATGGCAAAAAGGCTGAATTCGAAAAACATAAACGACAGGCTAATTGCTATAACCCTCAAACTGGAAGGTTAGAATCTCTGGTCAGACTTATACCACAATCCTGTCAATTATATAGCTTGGTGCAAATTCAATCAAGTCCTCATACCCCTGCCCTGTTCCAATGTAAGCAATAGGCTTCTTCATTTTATGCAGCAATGAAATTGAAGTGCCTCCTTTAGTATCAGTGTCAATCTTCGCAAGAATAAAGGCGTCAATTCCAACAGCCTTCTCAAATTCCTCTGCCTGCTGCAGCAGTGCCTTCCCGGCAAGCGCCTCACCCACAAATATCTTTAGGTCAGGCTTTGCCACGCGCACAATTTTCTTAAGCTCTTCCATCAGATTGCGGTTTGTTTCCTGCCTTCCCGCACTATCTATCATAACCACATCAATTTTATTTGCATTTGCGGCAGCAATCGCATCAAAAGCCACAGCAGCGGGGTCAGCGCCATACTTGTGCTTTATTACCCTTACATTCAGTTTTTCAGCGTGCTTCTCAAGCTGCTCAATTGCTGCCGCGCGGAAAGTGTCTGAGGCCGCCCATATTGCAGTTCTGCCCTGCTTCTGCAGCAAATAAGTCAATTTTGCAATGCTTGTTGTTTTTCCCGCGCCATTCAATCCCAAAAAGAGGATTACAAACGGCTTTTTGGCTTTTATCCGCTCCGCAAGATCTATTGGTCTTGTTTCCATTATTTCCTGCAGTATTGTGCGGATTTCATTTTTTAAGTAAGAAGTGATGTCTTCTTTCTTCCCTATTTTCCTTCCGAGCAGGCCATTTCTTATGCGCTCGGTAATTGCAGTTGCGGTTTCCTGCTCCACATCGCTCTCAAGCAGCGCAAGCTCAAAATCAGAAAGGAAGGCGCTTACATCGCCTTCGGAAATTTCAATCTCCTTTGCGAAAATTGATTTCAATTTTGTTTTCAGGCTTATTTTCGCCTGGGGCTTCCTCTCCCCAATTTTTGGAATTTCAATTTTTTTAATTTCAGGCGCAGGAATTTCAATTTTTGGAGCCTCAATTTTCACTTCAGCTCTGGGAATTTCAATTTCTGCAATCTCCTTTTTCCAAATTTTCTCCTCTGCTTCCCCAATTTCTTTTTTCTCTTCAATAATTTCAGGCTTTTCAATTGCTTCCCCGGCTTCCAGAATTTCCTTTTCCTCTTCAATAATTTCAGGCGCCTCTATTGCAGGTTTTTTCTCTTCCTCTTCGCGCGCCTCTTCAAGGCTTTCCCCAACTTTTTTTTCAGCCTCAAATTCCTTCTTAATTTCCGGCGCCTCGGCCAGGGGCTTTTCCTCGGGCTGCGGCTTCGGCTGGGCCTTTGCTTCGGGCTCTTTTGCCTTTTTTTCTATCGCGCCCTTTATTTTTTCAGTAAAAGAAGAGATTTTTTTCCTGAGCAGGTCAAACATTTTTTCACCTAAAGTAAAGTTTGTTGCATCAAATCAACTCATACCTGATTTTGATAATGGTGTTGTGCTCCTTAGCATATTTTTCTGCTTCTGCTCGGCTATCGGGATGCAGCCTACGCCATTCATTTCCATCAACACCAAAGACATATTTGTTCCTCCCTGATATATCTGAAAATTCTTCTATAGTATATACACTAATTCCCCCCTTGGGAAATAGTCCTTTAACAAGAGTTCTGCCTTTCTTGCCGTATCTGCACCTAGTCCATATCTTTACAGGCAAGTTTCTTAAATTCTTTCGCAAGTTGTTAAGAAATCCTTTCATGCCAGGGCCTCAATAAATAGTAAATATAGCTTAGTTTATTTAAAAGCACACAGTTACGCAAAACAAATCTAAAAATCAGCCTTTGCCTGCTGCTGCCTTTGCTGCTGCGCCGCCATTATCGCCCTTTCAAGGCTTGATATGTTGCCTGCGATGTTTGCAGCATCATTCCTTAATGCAATTAAATATTTCTCAGTGTCTTCCTTACGCTTTCCCAAATCCGCAATCGCCTTTTCAGCCGAAACATCCAGAACAACATTTCCAGCAAGGCTCATTTTCATTTTCTGCGCCGGGGCAATTTTTGTGTTTATGTGGATCCCAGAACCCAAAGGAATCAGAATATCAGCCTCATTTTTCAAGTCCTTGATTTCATTAATTGCGCTTATCGCAGCGTTTATTTCAAAAAGCGCGTTCTGCACGCTTCTTATCCTTGCGTCAATATTCTCGAATTTCGCCCTTTCGCTCTGATACAATGCGGCAATCTGCTCGTGCGTAATCTGTATTTCCTGCGGGGCTTCCGGTTCTGCAGCCCTTGCCTCTTCCTTAGCCCTTTTTTCTTTTGCCATTTTATCCCTTCTTCTCCCTGCATTCCTCAATGGTTATATTGTGCCTTCTGAGCTTGTGCTTTGAGCCCATCAGCGAGTAAAGGAGATCCTTCGCGCGCGCCTCGTTCAATGCGGAGATGCTTTTTGTGAATTTTTTTCCCTCTCCCCTTTCAAAGTATTTCCCGCTAAATTCATATTTTTTTTCTTCAGCCATTTTTTAACCTTCCTTATTCATCTTCCGCTTAATCCCTCATCAATCCTCATAAGCTCATGCCCGGAAGTGTAAGAGCCGACAACAGCGGCCTTTGAATTTGCGAGAATGCTGTTCCTTATGAAAGGGTCCCCGAAATTCGCAGTGCTTGCGACGCCGCTTTTAACCCCAAATCTCTCTATCAGCATCTTGAACTCCCTACTTGCAATATTAGGATGAACAACAAAGCCTTTATTTGTTACTGCCAGGCAGCTTCCAGGGATGTCAGTTCCTGCGACCCTACCTATGCTTTCCTCAACCCCCAGGAACTTCCCAATCTCCCTTGCCGTTGCAGCATCAACCATGGGCGAAATCAACGCAAATTTGTCATTTGCGGCAATCAGATTCCCAAGCGCGGTATAGCCCCCGATCCTTTTCACTTTCAGGCCAAGCCCTTCAAGATGCCTCATTTCAGAATCCTCCGCAATCTCAGGGAGCAGAAACCCCCTGGAATTTCCCGCAACAAACACCCCGATCAATGAGCTGCTTGCGATTGTTGTTTCTATTGCTTTTACTTCCAGCGTTTTTTCAATAATGTCAATTTCCTTTTTTGGGGTTCCCTTTGGTATGAGCACAATTTCATCATTGGCAAATCCGAAAACTCCAATATAGGGGCTGCCCTTTATTGTGCAGAATTCAATGTTCATTTCTAACCCTTTTTGATTGCTGCTTTCTCTGCCGCAGATTCCATTAGCCTTTTTTCATCAGCCCTCTTCTTCGCCTCTTCCTCAGCCTTGATTTCTTCCGGCGTTTTGGGCTTTTCCCCGCGCTTTTTCTCCTCGGGCGTTTTCTCAATTTTCTCCAGTTCCTTGCTGCCCTTCATGTGCACATAAACCTTATTGTCTTTCTTGTGAAGAATTACATTAAGTTTTCTGCTCGGGGAATCCCCGCCCTTGTATATTGCCTCGTTCACGCTGTTCCCTATTACAACATTCTTAACCCCGATGCGCGTGTGCTTGCCCACAAATTCCTTCACTATCCTTATTGCCTTTTTCAGGCGCCTTGGCTTTGGCTGGTTGAAGCATTCGCGCAAATTAATCAGATATTCGGCCTCATTCCCCTTCATGATATCCCTCTATTTTAGTCTCCTAATAGCTCTTGGCCTTCTTCTTATTGTCTTTTGCTCTTTGTACATCCGTTTAAAAAAATCAATGGCCGCCTTTGACTCCTTTGGAATTGGTTTATTGAGTTTCTCTGAAAGCTGCCCAATTCTTGCAATTGTGCCCTTCTGCACATGCAATGGTTCAAGCATAAATCCGGCAGTACTTTTAACCTGTTTACAAAGCATTCCGAATTCTCTATTCAAATAATTTTCCATTTTATCGCCTCTTTCTCCTCGTTCCCGCCTTGTGCTTCTGCCTCTTCCTGAATTTTGTGCCGAACTCTGTCCTTCTCCAGTGCCTTTTTGCGGACTTGTTCCAAATGCGCTTTCCTGCCTTCTGCAGCACCCAAACAGGCGCAGAAGTAACGCCAGGGCTCACCCTTTTCCTTACAGATATTAGAAAATCCTTAAACGCCTTTTTCTTGTTTCTTCCCATAATTTACCACTTTTGTTTTACTTGGGGCTGATAAGGGCATTATGCCCTTATTACCACTTCTTCCCTTTCTTCACAATCCTTATTTCTCTCTTGGCTCCGGAAAGCCTTTCAAGAATCCTTTTCACCTGGTAATCATTCAGTTTCTCCTTTCCCCCGGATTGCTGCGCAAGATACATTACGGATTGCACGGCCCTGAAATACAAATCCTTATTTACAAGCCTTACATTTGCGAGCCTTGCCTTTGCTTCCGGTTCCAGCAATTTGCGCATTATTGCATCAAGCTGCGCCTCCTGCTCCTGCGCCGCAAATGCAGCATGCTGCTCGGTTGCTTCCTGCCCCGCAAATTTCTGCTTCATTTCCTCCATTTTCCTTCTTTTAAGCTCTTCAATATCCAAGTCTTCCATATGCTCTCACAAAATTACTTTTTCTGCTTCCCGCCCTTTACCCCTGAAATAATCTCATCAACGCTGAGCTCCTTTGCAATGCGCTTCTTTTTCAGGGACTTTTTCTCGGTTTTCGCCTCCGCGGCCTTAAGCTCAGGCAGCTTTACCTCTGCGCGCTTCTCTAAAATATGCTGCTCAGCCATATTTTTATTGACCTTCTCGGCGGCCTGGCTCAGGTATTTTGTGCCCAAAGCGCTTACGCTTCTCCCGAATTTCTCGCGCTTCAGCAGCCCTTCCTTTTCAAGCGCCTGCAGGCAAGTCCTTATAACCTTCCCTGAGGCCTTCCTGAAATGATGCGGCGCAACCTTAAATGCCTTCCTGCCCCCGTAATAGCTCCTCAATCTCTCTGTTCCACAAGATCCGTCAATATACATTCTGCGCAGAATGCTTGCGCAGCGCACATACCACCAGTCCTTTCTCTGGGGAGCGCGCTCCCTGTGCGATCCTGACTTCGCATAAAGCACAAACCCGGGCTCCGCTAATTTTTTTGCTTCGCGCAAATCCCTTGCCATTTCCTCAATCAGCAAGTCAGCCGGAACATCAAACACAGTCGCCATATTTTCACAATTTCAAACGTTAATCACATTCCAACTTGGGGATTATAAGGGCATGATGCCCTTATTGCTGGAACATCAAAGCACTGAAATCATTTCCCCTTGCGGGGCCGCGCAGTGCGCACGCCTGTTCTTCAGCTCTAATTTCAATAAAAATCAAAATTAGGCTTTATATAATAATAAAAGTGAAAAATAAGGTTTTTAAAGGGGGGTGTTAGTGCAGGATTTTCATTTCTTTTTCAAATTGATTGAAACCGGAATCAAATGTTGCAATATTCCTTATTCCATATGCTTTCATCAATTCAATTGTTGTGCAATCCGTAAAGCTGAGATCTTTTCTCTGCTTGAAAAGTTCCCATGATTTCTGAAAAATGGTTTTATCCATATAAATAATTTCCATTTCAGAATTGAATATGTATCCTGCCAGCTCTATTGCCAGCTCCCTGCTTTTTGTTCTTGTTATCAGATAGTTCATTGTTTCCGTGAAAATATAATCAGAAATATAAACTGCCCCAAATTCTTTGCCCGAGAATATCCCTGAAAGCCCCATGGCTTTTTGATGATGTTTATCCTCTTTGTTGTAATACCCTATCAGATAGCTAGCGTCAATAAATATGCTCATTCTTTGCCACCATATGCGAATTTATCAATCTCAGTTGCAGAATCAGTCTCCCCAACCCCAAAAGACCTTGGTTTCAAATCCAGGAAGCTTCTTTTCTTTTGTTTTTTTGTTTTATACTCCAGCCAATATTTGAATGCCTCGCTAACGGCATTTCCCATCTTAATTCCGAGCCTTGCGCTCTCAGCCTTGAACATCCTAAACACTTCCGGATTTACATCCCTGAATGCCACATTCATATATGTATAACATGTAAACATGTTTAAAAAGTTTACTAATTATGCCTCAACAGCCCAAGAAAGAGAGTACAACGCTTTTGCAAATCCTGCATATGATTTCAAGCAGGCTGCAGTTTCTTTTTTATGATGTTTCTCAATTTCCTGATTACTGATTTGAATAGAGGCTCGTTTCTTTCCAGATAGGAAGGGTCAGCAAAGAAACCCTCATAACTTACCTTGTTCCTCAAAACTCTCAAATCATCCAAGACCGAAATTTCATGGGCGCTAAATTCAGGATGATTTTCTTCCATGTATTCAATCAAATCTTTATGGCTTAATGTTTTGTATCCGTCTGTAAGGAGCAAAGCAGTAATCAGCTCCTTTACAATTTCATAATAATCCGCAATTATGAGCGTCATCATTCTTTTTCTGTCTTCCAGTGCAATTCTTTCTTCTATCAACAAGCTCATTTGCAGAATGTTTCGTGCCTTCTCCTTATCCGGGGTAATTTTTATCAATTCCATTCAAAACACCTTCAGATAGCCCGTAATTACAATCCCGTTGATGATATTATTTTTAAGCTCATTGCCAAGTTCCGAAAAATTTTCTTTGAAGAACAAAGTAATTTTTCTATTCAGCAGCTTCTCATATCTCTGTAAATTTAATTTTTTCTCCTTTGCCTTAACATACAAGTCAATGTCGCTTTCCTCAAGGTCTTCGCCTTTAGAGGCGGAGCCAAACAGCATTATCGCATCAGGCAGGCAGGAATCATAAATGAAATCAACAAGCCCGGTTTGGCGTATTTTGAGCAGCAGATCGTTTTTTTTGTACAGCTTAAACATTTCATCATCGCGATTGGCTTTGAATGTTGGGTAAATCCCCTTTTTTTCCTTTATTATTAACTGCTCCTTTAAAAGTTCTTTAAGGTGGTTGATTACAGAGGTCTGCGCTATTTCCGTCCTTCTGGAAAGCTCACGCATCTGAAAATCCTTCCTTGGGGAGTCAAAAAACTCCTGCAGAATCCTATATCTGCTATAATTTTGTATCATATGCTACATATATGTAGCAAATGCTTTATAAATGTTGCATAGTGGCAGAACGTCCTTTTGTGAGCAATCCAACCAAAGGCCTCTTTTCATAGTGCGAAGGCACATATCTTACCAGCTTGAAACAAAACATCCACATCACGCTCCGCAGTAATTGCATTCCAGGGCTTTTTAAATGCTTTCGGGACCATTCCGCCGGTGAAGCGCAGTGGAGCAATAAAAAGCAAAAAACCGGAGCAGAAAATCAGATGCGTGTTATGTAGCATCAAGCCTATTTTATGCCCATCTTCCTTGTTTTATTGCATTCCATGCAAGTGAGAAGCAGCATTTTCCCCTTGATGCGCAGCTTAGCGTTCTTTCCCAGTTTCAAATAGGCTGAGCAGTATTTGCAGTAATTTGCTTTCAGCTCTTTCGGAATCTGCACATTATTGCGCTCGGCAATCTTCTTTGCCAATTGCACATATCTTTTGCTCCGCTCGGGATGCTTTGCAAATTCGTTTTCAGCCAGCTCAAAAAGCCGCCATATCCTCTCAACTGCAATCCTCTCAATGAACCCCTTATTCTGCATTTTATTTCCCCTTCCTCATGTACCAGTTGAAAAAATCAACAAATATGGGGACAAAAAGCATTGACTCGCTTTTGGCAGCCTTTTCTATTTCGCTTAACAAGTAAAATCCGCCTGCCATTGATTCCCTTCTATCAAAGTTTATTTTTCCGTTATAAGTGCACTTGAACAACTTAATAAATTCCCTGTTGTAATACCTGCCCTTTACCCTATCAACAATTTTTTTCTTAACAAGACTTTCAATTTTTGTTTTGCTGACACCAAGCTCTTCTTTTAGGCCACGAATTGCTGCTTCTGTATAGGTTTCTCCTGCCTTGACGTGCTCCCCAACAGGGCTGTCCCGGTGCAATGGGCGAAGCAGCTTATCCTTGCTCCGCTGCTGAATGAATAGCCCGCTGGCAGAATCAAAGACCCATATATGCACAGCCCTGTGCAATATTCCTTTCTCATGCGCCTCCCTTAAGGTTGATTTTCCAATAACTTCATCGCGCGAATTCACAACATCAATTTTTTCCCTTGATATGTCAGGCATTCAATTCACAAACCCTTCTGGTAGATTTTTCCTGCAATATAGTTTTTAACAATTTTTGCACTAGGCTTAAACATGTTCTCAGGGAGTGCATCCAAATCAAACCATTTCCATTCCATAATTTCATCCGGCTCCATTACCTGCGCCTCCCCCTCAAAACTCTCGCAGAGGAATCCAACGGTAATGAAATGCGCATCCTCTACCATTTCCTGCGTTATGCT
>JAGVWD010000014.1 GCA_018304445.1 Candidatus Iainarchaeum sp.
TGTGGTTGACTGCAGGTATGTTTTTGGATTGCCGCAAATAGAGAGCACAATATGCAATCTGCATCCTGATTTGGACGGATGCAGCGCAGGGTGAAAAAAATGAGAAACAACAGAAACAGCAATAAAAGAAGGGTTTATCCTCAAGGATATACTCCTATCATGAAGGATTTTATAAATAATGTATTGAAAGGGAATGTTGCACATCTGGATCCGCTTGCAAATCTGCCCATCAAAAAGGGCTGGAAGCCGAAGGGAAAGATTCGGGTAAAGGTAAGGCCTTAGAACCAAAGAAAAAGTTTTGGCAGGCATTGCTTTTAATTTCTTTATTCTACTAGTTTTATCATGCCAGTGAATCCCGGAGTGGAATATGTTGTAGCTGAAGAGCGCTACCACAAGGCGCGCACGCCTTCAGAAAAGCTTGCCTGCTTAATTGAAATGCTCCGCACTGTTCCGAAGCACAAGGGAACTGAAAAAATAAGGGCAGAATTCACGCACAAAATCGCGCTCCTGCGCAGGGAAATAGAAAAGCAGAAGGCAGTGCAATCAAAGCGCGGCTCAGGCGCTGCGCTTGCCGTGAAAAAGGAAGGAATAGGGCAGGTTGTGCTTGTTGGAATGCCGAACTCGGGGAAAAGCACACTGCTCAATATGCTTACGGATGCAAAGGCGGAAGTTGCGCCCTATCCCTTCACAACAAAAAAGCCGGAAGTCGGGATGCTTGACTACAAGGGCGCAAAAATACAGCTGGTTGAAGTGCCAGCGCTGATTGAGGGAAGCTCCGAGGGAAAGGCTTCTGGCGCACAGGCGCTTTCAATAATAAGGAACGCGGATGCAATAATATTTGTTTTAAGTTCTGCTGAGAATGCGGATGCTGAATTAAAAATTCTGCAGAATGAGCTGGAGAAGGCAAACATAAAGGCAAACAAGAGCAGGCCGAACATAAAAATCAGGCAGTCCGAGTTCAAGGGCATTACAATTTCAGGGAAGAAATTCCTTAAGATTAAGGAGGGGGAACTGTCCGATTTTTTAAAGGGCATAGGAATACACAACGCGAGCATTGTCCTGAATGAGCCCACAACAATTGACAGGATTGCGGAGGTTCTTGATGACAGGATAATCTACAAGCGCGCATTGAACATAATTATTGAAAAAGATGCGAAAAACATTGATGAGCTGAAGCGCAGCATTTTTGCATTGCTGAACAAGATCCTTATTTACACGAAAAAGCCGGGGGTGCAGGCGGATCTGAACGAGCCCCTTATTGCAAGCAAGGGCGCAAGCATTGAGGAGATTGCAAAGACCCTGCACAAGGGGCTGGCGCAGAAATTCAAATATGCGAAAGTATGGGGCTCAACGAAATTCCCTGGCCAGAGGGTCTCGCGCAATTACAGGCCCAGGGATTTTGACATAATAGAAATATATGGGTAAATTAAATTGACTCACCTCATTGCTCTTTTTGCCGGAAAGATTACCTTGCCCGTTTCTGAGTTAAAACTAAATCCAGCCACTCCAAGTCGTTTTCTATTCCTGCCGGTGCTGGCAAGGACTCTGGATCCCAATCCTCTGCCTAAGCCCAACTGGGCAAATTTAAAGCCTCCTGCATAGGCCCTTCTTGCAAGTTCTGCTGTTATTTTTGCAGCATAGCCTTTGCCCCTATATTGAGGAAATGTATAAATCATGAATCCTTTCAATACCCCTTCGTTTCTATCCTTGTTAACCGCCCGCCAACAAGCAAGATCTTTTTTTTCAAAGCCAAGCAGACAGTCATAATTGTGATGCCGTATATAATCAAGAATTTTCTTTTTGGTCCAACCGCGGGGATAATCTTTTACTATTTCTGATATCTGATCTACAATTTTAAGAAATCTTGCCCCTTTAATGTCTGATAGCCATTTAAATTCCATAAGATCAGCCTATAGGCAATTTACCACTTTATATTTTTCCATTCCTTCGTTTCCTCTTCCATTGACTGCGCTTCGTCTTCCTTTGGCGCAAGCATGCCCTGGAGTTTCCTGCGGTTTGAAAACAGGAACAGCGCAACCAGCAGCGCCGCAAGCCCTGTTATTATCCACATCACAAGATTCGTGTCAAGAAGCGTCGGAACATCCTCGGAAAACCCCCCATTGTGGATTGCAATTACGGCCTTCTTCGCCTTTTCCGCATATTCAACCGCAAAATCATATTTCCCCTGCTCGTAATAGGATTTTGCCTTTCCCCAGAACTCATTCAGTTTTTCCACTTCGCTTTGCGCGGCCCATCTCCATTTCCTGTCCTGCGCAAGCATATAATCTGCAGCCTCACCCAATTTGCTGTAATTGTTGCCTGTTTTTTCCCTCAGTGCGGGGTCATCGGCATACAATGCGTCCCTTGCATTTGCCATCTGTATGCGCGTTTTCAGATTGTCAACAAGCGCTCCCCTTGTGCTCGCCTCGCTGAATGCCTGCTCAAAATAGCGCTTTGCTGAGTCGGAATCCCCAATGAATTCAACAATAGAAGAATATTTGTATGGCAGTTCTGCATAGCTCTGATAGAGCTGCGCCTTGTATTCAGAAATGTCGAGCTCTGGGTTAAGAAGCAGATTTTTGAGCTGCTCGCTTGCCTGCCGGTGCGCAAGTGACGTTTCGCTGATGAATGAAACTTCCTCAAATACCGCATCATATCCTGCCTTCAAATCAGCAATGGCCTCAACGCTCGGGTTCTGCGCAAATGCGCTTTCCTTGCTGTATGCATCGCGCAGTTTTCTCGCAATTGCTGCAGTAAGTTCCAACAGTGCGGAGGTTTTTGCCTTCAGGCTGCTTGCGGAACTGATTATGTTGTTCGGAAGATTGACATCCTTCATTATGCTGTTCTCAATCTGGTTTTTCTGGTTGCTGAGCATGCTCCCCAAGTCATCCATATCCGAGGCGCGCTTTGACGAAATGAAGGGATTGCCTGAATTCCGTATCGCGTCTACTGCGCGCAATACATATGCCGCCTCAAAAAGCTTCCTTTGCGTGGCTTCCTTTTCTGCAAGCAAGCCGGTTTTCGCATTCACAGGAACAAAAACGCTTATTGAATCAGGCGCTGAAAGAATTGTTACCACCCAATAGGAATCCTTCCCATAATCAACCAATTTGATGGGCATTATTTCAGTGCTTTCTTTTGCAATAAGATAGCGCTCCGCAACCGTCTGCGCCTCAAGGCTTGAGATTGCATAAGCCGCAGGAATAATCAGAAGAGCAAACAAGAGTGCAAATGCAAGCGCGCTCCGCGGTTTCATAGTATTAATAACTATTGTTTATATATTAAAAGGTTTTGCGTGGTTGTTTCATGCCCTCGGGGAAACCCTTAAAAATTGCGCATGCATAGTAATATTGGGAGTTAGAGATGCAGGAAGATTCAGCGCGCATAGTGAATGCCATAAAGCGCTTAGATAAGGCGCTGAACAAGGCAAACCTCGCGCTCGGGAAGAACGCGGAGCTTAATGCAATGCTTAAGGAAATATATGAGCTTGCTTCCGAGATTGAGCAGATTTCCGAAACCAATCCCTCAGTTTCCAATTCCCTGCAGAAAGCGCTTGAGGAGCGCTGCATTGTGGACTTGTATGTCAAATTCGAGAACGCACTTAACGAACTGAAATCAACCGCAAAATCATATGAAGAGCAGGCAATAAAAGCATCGCTGTTCCTTGAGAATTACAGGAACGCGCGCACTTACAACTTTGCTGATGAAAATGCCTCCAGGGATTTCGTTTCAAGCCTTTACGAGCTCTTCGGGATTGAAACAGCATACCTCAAGCCCGAGATGGTTGGCCTTTCGGATTTTACAGCAATAGCAAAGGAGCTGAAGCTGCAGGAGGAAGGCGCAAACACAATAAAAGTGCCAATAACCCAGGTTCCTGCGCTGATTGGCAAGCTGCAGAAAAGCGCGCTTGCAAAAAATTTCCGGCTTGAGAATGAATTGGTTAAAATAGTGTTCAAACAGCCGAATGTCCTGTTTGTGGAAGCTGACAGCTCAAAGATAAAGCGCCTTGACCGGCTCTGCAAAACCCTGGGCGGAAGCTACTAACAAGCTTGTTATATCCAATATAACAATTGTTATTCTAAATATAACAGAAAAAGACAGACCATCGGCGGAAGCTATTAGCGCTGATCATCTCTTCCCAAACACAATTATTACATCATTATCCGTGCCATTTGCATTCCAAGCACGCATGAAAGTTTTCTTTGGAATGCGCTTGTTTGCTTCGGGCTTTTTCGGCCCTGATTCATGGTAAAAAACATTTTGCTTATCAAAACCCGTCAGCACTGCCAAATGCCCCTGATAAGGCCCTTTTTTACCTATTAATTTATTGTGGTCAATCAGCATCAGTGGCACATGGCCTTGTTTAATGTGCCTTTCAATTTCATTGAATGAGAATTTCCTTTTTTCAAAGAGGTTATGCGACATGACCTTCCTGATTGATTCAATTGCAACCGGCAGATCTGCAAATTTAAGGATTTTTCCTGCATCAGCGCCGAAGTGCTTTCTGATAAAAGGCTCTCCCTCTAGAAAGGGCTCCAAATCGGTTTTTGAATAAAGCTTGATGTCCAAACCCAAATCATGGAGCGCAAGAGCCATTTGCGATATCCAGGTCCAGAGGCCTGCTTTCCTTTTTGTTAGTTTGTCCAGTTCCCCAAGGGAATAATCTTTGTTGAGGAAATATTTCAGAACGCACTGCATTGCGGCCTGCATGCACTGCTTCCCGTCGCCGCTGTTTTTGCAGAATGGAATCTCCAGCATCATGACATAGAAATAGGTCTTATAATCATAAAAAGGCTTATGATGCACATAAAATAAAAATTAGGGGCGCAGGATTATCTTCCCTGCGCCATGGCAAAGGAGGGATTGTTTTCCAATCCTTACTTTATTTTCTTTTTTTATGGGAGTTCTTTATTTTTTATGGGAGTTAGGAGTTTTATCTCAGTTAAATCTTTGCCAAGTATAATACTTTTTTTCCGCTCTGCACCTTTCTCAGCATGCCTTCCTTGTATAATTTATTCAGCCTCTGCGAAGCCGCGTTCTTTCCCTTATATCCAAGGACGCTCTGCACTGCAGAAGCGTCAATGCTTCCGTTCTTCTCCGCAAGGCCTATTATTACCTGGTCCTGCTCGGGAAGAACTGAAAACTTCTGCCCCGCCGGCTGCGAGTGCTCCTCAACATTCCTTGTTTTAAGCGCGAACATTATGCTGTCAAATTTCTCGTTTATCTTGTCCATTGCGGAATTGGTCTTTTCCCTTTCCTCTGCCAGTTTGAAGAGCAGCACTGCCAGGAATACGGGGTCCTTGCTGAATTCCATTATCTGCTGTATGTCAAGGCTCAGCTCATTGAACTTAGGGGAGAGCTTTTTCAGCAGCTCTTCCTTGCCCTTCTCAAGCTCCTGGACAAGATTTTCCTTCAGACCACTATCGTCATGAGTATCCATAACATATCATGATATAGTCATGATATATATAAACCTTGCGCTTTATGGAAGCGAACTCGCGGTATAAGGAGAGTTCGGAAAGGCAAGTTATGTAGCAGCATATTGCAATCCCCAAAAAGGAAGAAAAAAGAAATAGAATAGGCAAATTCACTTCTTGAGCAATATCTCTATTGCAGAAACCTTCAGCGTGTTGCCTTCGTCGCTCTGCACTTCCTCTGTGGAAATGTCTATCTTCCCTACCTTCAAGTCAGTCATGAACTTATTCCTTACTATTTCTGCAACATCAACAGCCCTGCTTATTGCCCTGCCTCTCGCCTTGATGAAAACTTCGGAAGTTCCTGAATTCAGCTGCGTAACTACAGCAAGGACATAAGCCATTGCCCCCTTTTTCCCTATGTATACTGTGTTGTCGTCCATGCGCTTTGCCTCCTTTCTCTCTGTTGCCTGAATTTCCTTGTGCTCTGTTTTATGCTCTTTTGTTTCATCACTCATGTTACCACCTTTATTGCCTTTTCCGGGCACGATGCCTCGCAAGCCATGCACTGCAGGCAGTCATTCATCTTTGAGGAAATGACGCTGCATTTTCCCGCCTTGAGCTCAAATATGCTCACAGGGCAGGTCTGCACGCAAATCCCATTTCCACTGCATTTCGCCTTGTCAATGGTGATTTTCGCCATTTTCACAGCCCGGTTGCAGGATTTCTGCAGTAAATAAAAGGAATAAATAATTTTTAAGGTTATGCTAAATGCGAGAGCTACTGATAAACTCAGTTGGTGAAGTTTGTTATTTTGGAATTCTTTAGATTTTGCTTTGAAAAATACAGGCCAAAAACTCTCTTTTGTAAATCAACAGATTTTGTCAGAAGAACGGGGGCTAAGAAAAAATGCCCTTGCGTTTAAGCAATATCGCCTTAATTTTGTTAGCTTCTTTTAATAGCGGATGAGTAAGCCCAAATTCCGGATGCCCAATTATTTTATTTTCCAAGTATGCAAGTCTGTTTTTTAATATACTCCTTTTTCTAAATAACAAAAATCTCATTCAGACTACCAGTCCTTAGACAGTTATGATCTTCCGGTAAGATAGCGGATTGTTGCCTCGAATATGCCCCTTGTTCTTCCCGGGTCGTAATTGAAGTAGATGCTCTTCCCTATGAGCAGTGGCTTCTCAACAATTGCCGTGTAATACTGCGGAGTGCGCATGTCCTGCGCATATGCGATTTCATTTCCGCTTATCGGAACATTAAGAACCTCAAGCATAATCAATCCGAGCGAAGGGTCTGCAGGAACTTCCTCAATTCCCTTCATTATCCTGTGGTCAACATCCTGCCTGAATATTTTCCCGCGGACTGTCCTTCTGTCCAGGCATGAGGGCTCTCCGCCAGCCTGCTTCTCGCATGTTACAGGAACAATATTCCCGAATGTTGCTTCCCATCCCAAAACATCAGCTGAATCCTTGCGCCTTATTCCGGAATCCAGAACAGTAATGAATTTTCCGCCGCGCTTCACATAATCCTGTATTGCTTCCCCCAATTGCCTTGAAACTTCCTTATTCGCCTGGAGGTGCTGATCTAACATTACAACATCATACTGCGCGAGCTGCTCTTCTGCGCTCCTTTCAAGGTCCTGAACATCCTTTATCCTGTATGAAACCAGGTCCTTGTCCTCATCCAGAATTATGCGCAAATCTGTTGAGGGCTGCCCGATTATAAGCAGGCTCACAGGCTGCTCTGTTCCCTTGACAAGCGCAACAACAGGCCCTATAACAGGGGTGTTTGAAGTTATGATTCCCGTCCAAACTGCTGCGACAAATGCGATAAGAATAATAAGTATTAATGGAATTAAGCCCTCAATGTTCGCGGCAAACCTTGACTTAACAGGGAAATAATCTGCGGCAGGCGCTGCCCCCGCACCGGCATCTCCTTCAGGGTACATTTTGGACACCAATTAACTCCTTTTGATTATTAAATTAACTCCTGATATATTTATTCTTTCTATTGTTTAAATACCTTTGCTTTAGCGCCTTATGTGCTTTTTCCTTCTGCTATTCTAATATTCTTTCTTATTTAAAAATCTTTCTTTTGAATTTCTGCCTATTTGAGCATCCCGTAATACATGTTCTCCAGTATTGAATAGAATTTTTCCTTGTTTTCTGGTCTTACCAGATTTTCAGGCGGAATTGCATAATAGGCAACCCTTTCCCCTACTCCTGTGGGCGCGCTTGCGATTATTATTGGGAAAGTCCTTCCATAATCCTCCCCATCGCTTCCAATCAGATTGCTTTGGTAGTTAACGTTCAATACGTTTGTTATTGTTGCATCGTCCAGCGCCTCAACAATCGAGAAATCCCCGTGCAGAACCAACCCCGGCTTTATTGCATTCACCAATCTGTGGAAGCGGTCCGGGGCTTCCAATTTCCCAATGTAAGTAAGCGGCTCATTCTCGCATTTTTTCACTTCGCAATAGTTTGTCCTGTATTTTACCCCCAGCACATAATCAAACCTTACCACTTCATCCCCTTTCTTGCGCGCCCATGGCCCAAATGCATCATGCGCAGCATTCAAATCCAAATCGTCCTCGTAAAGGAAAACATCCTTGTTCTCGTCCCTTGCATACGCTGTTCCCGCATCCCCTGTCCATACAAGCCTTCCGCCGGTTGTTACATAATCAGCAAACATCTTGAGCTTCTTTGTTGAAATAGATTTTGCATGCGTAACAATAACCAGATCGTGCTTGCGCAGGTTTCCAATGCTTGTGTATGCAAGCTCCGCAATTTGCGCGCGAACGCCCAAATGCGAGGGATCCTGCATTGCCTGCTGCAATAATTCAGCATCCCCAAGCCCGTCATCCCCCATTACAATAAGCACTGAAGGCTCCCCCTGTGGGAATCTCATAATTCCCCAGTAGGCATCGCACCAGAAGGGGATTGTTGAGCATCTCACAAGCCCAATCCATGTGGCAACAAAAAGCAGCGCAACAACAAGTGCAATAAGGAAGCCCAGCTTCCACACAACCTGCAAATTCGCCTTTTCAGCCATTTCTCCACATCCGCGCCATATCGCGCTATATTTATAAGGTTTGAGGGGATTATAATAATTATGGTAAAACTCGAAAGGATGCCTGGGAGCGGATATGCCCCCAGCAGCACATTAGGAATAATGCGCTTTTTTGATACTGACACCGGAGGGCCCAAATTGACCCCGGAATTTGTTGTTGTGCTGTGCGCTGTATTCGCGGTTGCAATACTTGTTTTGCAGCTTGTAATATAGT
>JAGVWD010000037.1 GCA_018304445.1 Candidatus Iainarchaeum sp.
CATCGGCAATTATATATGGAAGGTCCTCGGTTGTTATGCTCTTCTTCAGATCCCCCAACTGCACAATCCTTCCAAGTATTTTTTTCTTCTCATCCTCGTTCAGGGACAATCCAAGTTTCTTCAAATTCTGCTCAAGGCTTGCGTGCCCACTCAGCTTTCCCAATGCGTATTCCCTCTGTTTCCCAAACCTATCAGGCTTCAATGCGCTCTCATAAAGCCCTGCCTTCAAATCCCCGTCGGCATGTATGCCTGCAGTCTGCACAAATGCGTTATCCCCCACAATCGGCTTGTTTGAGCAGATCCTTTTCCCTGAGAACATTTCAACAAGGTCCGAAGCCCTTGCAATGGCATTTTCATTCAATCTTGTTTCAAACTCAGTTTTGTCATTTATCACTGCGGCAATTTCCTCAAGCGCAGTATTCCCCGCGCGCTCGCCCAGGCCATTTATTGTCGCATGCACACAATCAATCCCCGAATTTATCGCGGCAAGGGAATTTGCAACGGCAAGCCCATAATCATCATGCGCGTGGAAATCAAAAGCAATTTCAGGAAATCTTTTCATTACAATTCCAATAAATTTCCCTGTTTCTTCAGGGGCAAATATGCCGAGCGTATCGGCAAGCATAATCCGCTTGACGGGCATTTCCTCCAATGCGGCAATCAACTGCATTACATATTCCTGCGAATCCAGCATTCCATTTGACCAGTCCTCCAAATAGACATTTACATTTATTTTATTTCCATTTGCATATTCCACAACTTCTTTAATGTCAGCAATGTGCTGCCCGGGGGTTTTGCGCAATTGCATTGACAAATGCTTCAATGAGCCCTTTGCAAGGAGGTTGAGGACTTTTGCATCGCATTCCTTCAGCCAGTCAACGCTTTTCTTCCCATCAACAAATCCAAGCACCTCAACCCTTTCAAGGAGGTTCTCCATTTTCGCCCATTCTGTTATTTTCGCAACGCACTCCTTTTCCCCGGGAGAAGCGCGCGCCGAAGCAACTTCAATCCTGTCAACATTCAGCTCCTTAAGCAGCATCCTCGCTATGCTCAATTTTTCTTCAGCAGAGAAGGAAACGCCGTGCATCTGCTCCCCGTCGCGCAGTGTTGTGTCCATTATTTCTATGTATTTCCGCATAAGAATTAGATTTGTTCAATTATAATTTAAAATGCTTCCTTTGCTCAGCAGCCAGTATAAAGGGATTTATAAAAGTATTAATATAAACTGCATTTTTATTAACCAATCACTATTTAAGCAAATTTACTAAAAACAATCATAAGTTAGGTCAATTGCTCAGATAGATCAATATAATCTTCTGGGAGTGAGTATATGGCGGTGCGGCAGGCGGCAATATTTGATGTTGATGATACAATAATTAACACAGAGGAGTTCAGGATAAAGGTTCTAAAAAAAGTATGTGACGAATTAAATTTAACTCCAAAAATAGAAAGATTCAAATATATGCCAGAGGCCTCAACAGAGGAGAGATTAAAAAAACTCTATCCCGCGCATTATAGAAAGATGTGGCAAAAGTGGTGTAGCATCTATAGTGATGAATTTAAAAATGAAATAAGACTATTTGCCGGAATTAAAACGATGCTAAATAGGCTTCACAAATCAGGAGTGCTATTGTTTATATTATCTACACGAGACAAAAAAATGATATTGGCTGCACTTGAGAAACACAAACTCAAAGGAATTTTTACTGAGATACTTGGCAGAAAAAAGTTTGGTGGCAAAAAGCCAAGTCCTGCAGGCATAGATTATATTGCCAAGAAATATAATCTCAAAAGATCTAATATACTATTTGTTGGTGACAGCAGGACAGATCGTCAAACTGCCGTGAAGGGAAATATTAGATTTGCATATGCTACGTGGAAGAATCCAACGCGCTATAAACATAATTTTTATACGAGACGCCCCCGTCCGTTATAGGCTTTTGGTTCAGAAAAACAATTAGAGTTAGGCGGGTTATAATTTAAATGCCCTTTTCTGCTCCGCAGCCTTCTCCTTCAGGAATTCAATGTACTCGTCCTGCATGTGAGTTAGCGCACTCCTCTTTCCGCTTTCAAGGAATTTCGAGATGTTCTGCAGGAAAACATTGCTGCTTATTATTTCAGGCATTATGACCAAATCCGCGCCTTTATTGTAGAGTTCAAGCGCCTCATCATAATAATGCGCCCTTGCGATTATTGCAATATCCCGGTTGATTTTTCTCGCATGCTGCACAAGGAAGAGGGCGCGCTCAAAATCAGGGATTGTGATTGCAAGCAGCTTCGCCTTCTCAAGGTTCGCCTTTTCCCAAAGCTCTGAGCTTTCAACATTTCCGTAAATCGCATAGAATTTCCTGCTTATGTGCCCGAAAACAACCTCGGGGTCATGGTCTATTACAATTACTTTCTGGGAATTCTGCAGCGCGCTTGCGATATTGCTGCCGAGAGCCCCGGCGCCCACAACAATGATGTGCCCATTAAGCTCCTTCCCCGGGAGATTCTCAAGCCCTGCAATGCTCCTGTTGAGGAATGCGCGCTCAATAACCGGCCTGAATTTTCGGAATATTCTTCCCAGCGCAAGGTAGATGCTTTCGGAATATTTCATCAAGTAGGGGGTAAGGGCCATTGAAACTGCCGTTACCAAAATCAGCAGCGAGAACATGTCTGTTGAAATCAATCCCGCAGCAAGCCCTGATGCAGCGATTATGAATGAGAATTCCGAAATCTGCGCTGTTGCAAGCCCTACAAAAATGCTCGTCCTGTATCCATAGCCTGCGAGCAAGGACACAAGGAAGAAAAGCGCGGGCTTGAGCAGGATAACCAACACAAAAACCGCAATTATTAATGCCAAATTAAATTCCGCAAAGCCTGCGGAAATCTGCATCCCCAATGAAACGAAAAACACAGTTACAAGGAAATCTCGCAATCCCTTAATGCTGTTCAGCACCTCAAAAGTATATGGCAACCCAGAAAGCGCAATTCCCGCAAGGAATGCGCCAATAGCGATTGAGAAATTCAGCACAAGCGCAGCGCCAATGAATGCGAAGCACGCAGAAAGGGAAGTAAGGAAAAGCAGCTCGCTGCTCTTGGATTTTGATGAGTACCTGAACAGCGCCGGAAAAACAAATTTGTTTGCAATCAGGGTAAGAACCAGAAGGATTGTGCCGTTTCCCGCGAGCCTTAAAAGCATTGAAGTTGAAACAATATTGCTTATGTTTGCAAGCAGCGGCATTGCAAGGATTATCAGCACATCTTGCATCAGCATAAACCCTATCAACAAGCGCCCATGAAGCGTGCTTATCTGCTTCATATCAGAGAGCATCTTCACAATTACCGCTGTGCTGCTGAACGCAACAATAAGCGCAACATACGTTGCTTCAGTGAAACCAACGCCAAAAAATTGCATTGCCTCAAACGTTGCAAAAATTGTCAGCGCAACCTGCAGCACTGCCCCAATCACAATTGTCTTCCCTATGCGCAGCAGTTTTGAAACCTCGGTTTCTATTCCGATTGTAAAGAGCAGGAAGGCGATTCCCAGCTCTGAAAGGATTGCAATATTCACGCTGTCGGTTATGAGCCCAAGGCCTATGGGCCCTATAATCAGCCCGGCGATTATATATGCGACAATTATCGGCTGCCTTATGAGCCTGCTGAAATATGCAAGGAGCGTCGCAAATATCGCAATTATGCCCAAATCCAGAAGAAGCGCAAATTCCGCAGCCATAAAATCACAATAGGAATAGAGTATTGTAATTTATAATGATTATGCGATTTTCCTTGCTTTTGCGCCTTCGGGGGTGTCATCAAGCGCATAGCCCATTTCCTTCAGCTTTGCGCGTATCTCATCAGCCTTTGCAAAGTCTTTCCCCTTTCGCGCATTTTCCCTTTCTTCAATCAGCTTTTCCACTTCTGCGCTAAGTTCAAGTTTTCCGGATTCAAATTTCATTATCCCCAACACGGAATCAACGCTCTGTAGGAATTCAATAGCCACATTTGCGTTATTTCTGCTTAATTCGCCCGCATCAATCGCTTTGTTCATTTGTTTTTCAAATTCGGAAAGCGCTGAAAGCGCCTTTGTTATGTCCAAATCATCATCCATTGCGCTCTCAAATTCAATCTTTATTTTTTTTATTAGCGCATAAACAATTTCATTTTCCTTCCCGTTTGCATCCTTCAGCCTGCGTATTGTCTCATTTAAATGCCCGACAATGTTCTTTGCGCCTTCAAGCCCCTGCAATGTGAAATTCAATTCCTTCCGGTAGTGCGTTGCCAAAAGCAAATAGCGGATTGCTGCTGCATCATAATCCTTCAAATCCCCAAGCGCATAAAAATTCCCCAATGATTTTGACATTTTTTTGCCATCAACCAGCAAATGCCTGCAGTGCATCCAGCATTTTACGAATCTTTTTCCTGTTGCCGCCTCGCTCTGCGCAATTTCGTTCTCATGGTGCGGGAACATGTTGTCAATGCCCCCAGTATGGATATCAAAAGTTTCCCCCAGATATTTCATGCTCATTGCGCTGCACTCAATATGCCAGCCCGGCCTGCCCTTTCCGAGCGCGGTTTCCCAGAAAACATCCCCATCATTTTCATCCCATGCCTTCCACAATGCAAAATCGCTTGCAACTTCCTTTGCATACTCATCCTGCTTCACGCGCTTTCCCGCAATCAGTTTGCGCAGCTTGAATTTGCTCAATTTGCCATAATTTTTGAATTTTTTAATATTGTAATAAATACTCCCGTCCTCCCCCTTATATGCGTATTTTTTTTTGAGAAGTTCCCGTATCAGCGCAACCATTTCATTTATGTGCTCTGTAGCTGAAGGATAGATTTCCACGCGCTCAATATTCAATTTTGCAATGTCCTCGAAAAACGCCTTTTTGTATTTTTCCGTAAATTCCTGCAGTGGAATCCCCTGCGCCCTGCTTCCCTTTATTGTCTTGTCATCAACATCGGTAAGGTTCATTACCTGCTTCACCTTGTAGCCTTTGTATTTCAGATAGCGCCTCAGCAGGTCCTCCCATACGTATGCGCGGAAATTCCCTATGTGCGCAAAATCATAAACTGTTGGACCGCAGGTGTACATTCCGACATTCTTTCCATTAAGGGGCCTGAAGATTTCCTTGCGCCTTGAAAGCGTGTTGAAGAAATTAAGGGCCATGTTATCAATACATATAAGATAATTACTTTATAAAAGAATTTGGGTTAATGTGGCTGTGGCTTCCCTGGTTTCATTGCCTGTGCGGCAATAGTTGTTACAAGAATATTATTAACTGTTTTTACAGCTGAAACGAGTTCCCTATCATTTACCAGCTTTCCAAACAATTCAGATGCTATGTAAACCCTGTGCGGGGGTTCAGTGCTCTCACTTAAATCTCCCGAAGTCTTGACTTTTCCTGAATCAATTGCCCTATTGACAGTTTCAAAAGCCCTTTTTATCCGCTCAAAAGTGCCCTTTGATAATTTGTTTCTTGGAAAATACACAGGGCTCTCAGGATATGCCGAATGCATCAATAAGCCGCTTTCCTGGTTTGGGGGCGTTTTTATTCTTAACACAAGAAAGTCAGATGCCTTCAGGCCAAATTTACCTATTAATTCAGAAGTGTATGCCATAATTGGTATATTGTTTTTTTTCTGGATTCTCTGGATTTCAGGAAACGTAAGCGTTTTCCTCCCTAAAAAAAGGTCAGCAACCTGCTTGAATTCCAGCTGTTTTGGACTTCCCCTTATCTTAGGTTTCATAAGAATTTACTGCTCACAGAAGTATTTAAATATTGGGATTTATCAAATATTAGTATGCCGGAACTTCCTTTTAGCAAGCGCACTGATTTTAATAAGCCGGCCAAGATACGCAGAACCTCGTATGGAAAGTTCACAACAGTGCGGCTCTTTCCGGAAGGGTTTGCGCCTGAGAAGATAAACCACTCAAAATTCCCCGAAACTGACCTAATCAGAAACCGCAGCCCGGAAGGATTAAGCGAGAGAATGTCGGAAATACTCAAAATAAAGGCAGAGCAAAGTGAGCTGCTTCACCGCTTGCCAAACCAAATAGCATTTGTTGCAGGCGATAAAGAAATGCGGCGAAGGGCATATGCAAGTGCATACGTGCGCTTGAAAGCCATAACTGAATGGGAATCGGACATTATGAGAGACTATGGGGAAAAATATAAAATCAGGTCGATTCGGGAGTTATTTGATAGATTAAGGGGCCCCCTATAGGCCGCCACTTTGCCCCAACCTCCGGCAAACCGCGTGATTGGAATAATTTAATGGAAAAATCAGAAAACAAGCAGGAAAATCACAGGGAGATAGAGAATTAAAGTTATTATAATGCTCCCAAGGAACGCATATCCGAAAACTTCTGAATTGAATGCATAAAGCAGATAGAATGCATAAAGGAGCGCAATTGCCATAAGCGCAAACAGGACAATTACCGCAGGGAAGTTCACGCCGGTTGTTGACTGCACCAAAAACAGCGCGAATTTTCCAGCATACTCCGCCTGGCTTATTTCGCCAGTAAGGAAATCGCTTGTTGTCTGGTTTAAGCTTAAGTCATTGAGCGCGGGCAAAAAGTTCGGAACTCCCACAAGCAGCACTATAAAGAACAGCACAAGGAGGATTATTGAAATTGTCTTGAAGAGCGCAAGCGCTGTGCAGACATTCTTGAATTTCCTCCCCTTCCTGCTGTGCAGTATTGCAGCAGCAACATAAATTATTGCGCCGGCAATTACCCAAAACACCAAATCATAAATCAGCTGCAGGGAAAATGACATGGGATTGAAGCCAATCAGCAAGGCAAGCGCCGCATATGCAATTATGCTCGGCAGAACCACAAGTATTGCCGCAAGCCCGATATTCGGCTTTTCAAACGCCTTGTCAATTTCAGCCCTTGGCTTTATTAGGAAATTAAGTGGATTCATATTCTCAAATGCTTTAATTAAGGGATTAAG
Organism: Candidatus Iainarchaeum sp.; assembly: GCA_018304445.1. The sequence continues at coordinate 6,945 of JAGVWD010000037.1, forward strand.
GGATATATAAAGTTTTACTTTCTGAATTCCCCGCGTATGGGTTCAAGGATTTCAGCAAGCTTTTCCGCAACAGCATTCTTCAGGTCCATTGGATGCAGTTCCTTACTTGCAAACGCCTTTTCAAGCGCCTCATAGCTTCCGAAGGAAACAGCGCCCCCGAACTTCTCAGGCCTGTTTATCTCAAGCAGCGTAATTTTTGGGAAAACAATCAGCTTTGTTATTTCAAGCACGGGGTTGTTTTCAATTATGCCCTCGGGGCAGAATGCCTTGTTTATCTTGTTTTTTATGTCCTCCGCGCTGTCTCTTACAGAAATGAAGCTTTCAGGAACAGAGCTTGACATTTTTTGCCCTGGGCCCTGCAAAGAATTTATGAGGGGCGTATGCACAAATGCGGGCTTTTTGTATTTTATAAGCTCAAGCGTTTCCCTTGCCAACATATGTATTTTCCTCTGCTCCAGTCCCGCTTCGGCAACATCCGCCTCAAGGTATTTTATGTCAGCAATCTGCATCAAAGGATAGAGCGTTTGGGAGATTGTTGCATTTTCCACATCGCGCGCAACCTCCTGCATGCTTCTCAATCCCCTGTTAATTGTGGTGTGGAGCGCAAGCATGAAAACATCATCAATGTAATTCTGCTTTCTCTGGAATTTGCTCCCGAGGAAGAATTTAGCATTCTTGAATCCAATCTTCCTGCAAGCCTTTTCGTATAATTTTGCAGATTCGTGTATTGTTTTCCAGTCGCCCTTCTTGTTCAGCCACGCATGCCAATCCGCAAGCAAAATTTTTACCTGGAAGCCGGCCTTTTCCATATCAAGCAGCTTGAAAAGCGTTACCAAATGCCCTATGTGCAGCTCCCCAGAAGGCTCGTAGCCGCAGTATGCAATGGGCTTCTTCTTGCCCTGCAATAATTGCGCCAGTTCCTCTTCCGTAACAATTTCAGCGGAATTGCGCCTTATCAACTGCATGCGCTCTTCTAAAGACAATTTAGCCATTAAACCACAACTTGCTAATATTATTACCGGTGGTGTATTTATAGGTTTATTATTGATGAGAACCTGCAGTGGCTGGTAAGTGCAGGCTGCATGAGAACCTGCAGTGGCTGGTAAGTGCAGGCTGCTAAAACCATATATTTAAATATTATGTGATTCACATATTTATTGTGATGCAAGATGAACATTACTTTATCTGTCAGCGGAGAATTGGAAACACTGGTTAAAAGCCACAGGCAGATTAAATGGACGGAAATAGCAAGGGAAGCCATAAGAACTGAAGCAGAACGGATGAAAAAGCTTGAAATACTGCAGAAATACATGGAGCGCGCCCCCATAACCCAGGAAGAGTGGGAATGGATGGACATAATTGACTGGCACCCTGTTGATGAGCTGCAGTACAAGAAAAGCTTTATAGAAAAAAGCCTG
>JAGVWD010000038.1 GCA_018304445.1 Candidatus Iainarchaeum sp.
GTCCTTGAGGGAAAAGGAGTTTTTAATTTAAAGGGGGAAAAAATTCCAATGAGGCCCGGAATCTGCATATTTATGGAAAAGAATGCAAAGCACTCCCTCAAAGCGGAGCAGAACACTTCTTTCATACTTTCCCTGTGCGATGGCTGAAATTTCATTCCCCTATTTTTCTCATTATCTTCTCATGCATGCGCTGTATGAACTGCAATCTTCCCTCAATGCGCATTATGTCCGCATAGCCCTGGGAGTACAGGTTAAGTGCAAAAGGGCTCGGAAGTTCTGCAGTCTTAATTTTTATTTCAATCTCCTTGTTTTCAATCCATTTGAGCAATTGCTCCGCGTGCCTTATGTCCATGGCATCCTCAAGCACCTCGCGACGCGTTTCCCTAAGTATTGGGAAATCATTTCCAATGCGCTTCACCGCGCTCAAAAGCAGGCGCGAATTCATCTGCTGTTTTCCCACTGATTTTTCCCTTCCCCTATAGTTGCGCAGTATCATCAGTGAGCGCGTTGCGCAATGTCTGAAGCGCCTTCTGAACAATTCAGTGTCATCAATTGCCTTTTCAAGAACCATGCGCAGATTCTCGGACTTCAATAAATTGAATGCATGCTCAATCGGCATTTTTGTGTCCGCGCTTAAAATAAATCCATTGTCATCCAGAACAATTTCAATGTCCTTGTGCACCAATTTCCCAATGACATATGCAAGCGCCCTGCTCAGCGCATCATTAGTGCGCCTTCCGAATGTTGAATGGAAAATCGCATGGCGCATTTCCTCCTCCTTGTATATTTCAACCAGCAGCTTTTCATTGTGCGGAATTTCACTGTACCTGAACTGCTCGTGGAAATAGGAATAAATCGCATTTGCTGCATTTTTGTCCACATACAGATAGGAATTTATGAAGTCAATTATTTCGGCTTTTGCCCTTCTTGCAGAGAATTTCTGCTCCATTAATTTTCTGAAGCGCTGAATTTCAAGCGCAAGGTCAAAGCTCAATGGGAGCATTTCCGAGAACCAGCTCGGCACTGTTGGAGGTCTTTTCTCCGCGCTTGAAACATTCGCGACCATTCCGATTGCGTGCCTGAAAACATAGCTCTGCCCTCCCAGAATAAAAACATCGCCTTTGTGCAGGCGCTCCAGAAAACCCTCATCAATTGTGCCTATTACAAAATCACCAAGCTTCACTTTCACGCGCGCTTCATCCGGAATAGTTCCAATATTCGTCATGTAAAGCACTCTTGCCAGCTTCCCGCGCTTTCCAATTATTCCAGAAGCCTCATCATGCCAGATTTTCGCATAAACATTGCGCGTTTCCAGGCTTGAATATGTTCCGGAAAGGTAATTTATTATTTCAAGGAAGTCATTCCTGCTTAATGCGGAATAGCAATAGCTGTGCCTTATTATTTTGAGCAATTCATCAATGTGGATCTTGGAGTCAATTGCAATCCCATAAATGTGCTGCGCCAGAACATCAAGCGCGTTTTTAGGAACAGCAATTTTATCAAGCTTCTTCTCAAGCGCATTTTTCAGCAGGACTGCGCACTCCACAAGGTCATCACGGTCCAGAACAACAATCCTGCCCTTTATCTGGTCATGCAGCTTGTGCCCAGATCTTCCCGTTCTTTGGATTGCGCGCGCAACAGATTTTGGCGAACCAAGCAGCACAACCAAATCAATATAGCCAATATCTATGCCCAACTCAAGCGAAGTGGAACAAACAACACATTTAAGTTTTCCCTCCTTGAGCCTGTTTTCAGTGTTTATGCGCAGTTCCCTGCTCAATGAGGAGTGGTGCGCCTCAATATTCGCTTTGCGGTAATATTTCGGGTAATTCTCTTTCAAATAATGCACCACTCTTTCGGTAGCGGAGCGCGTGTTTGTGAAAACAAGCGTAGTCTTGTGCTCCTGGATCAACTCGTGCAGCGTTTTGTAGAGCGCGGAATGTATCTGCTCCTGCGTGACATTAATCAAATCTGGAAGCGGCGAAATAACTTTCAGGTCCATTTTCTTGAGGAAATTCACATCAACAATCTTGCAGTCCCTCGGGGTTTCCGCATTTTCCATTCCCACAAGGAATTTCGCGATTTCCTCCAAGGGGGAAATAGTTGCGCTCAATCCGATGCGTGCGAAGTTCGGATTGTAGTGCTGCAGCCTTTCAAGGCTCAGAGAGAGGTGCATGCCTCTCTTGTTGTCTGCAAGCGAATGGATTTCATCCACAATAAGCCATTTTATTTCCTGCAGATGCGCCTTGAATCTTGGACTATTGAGGAGTATTGCAAATGATTCAGGAGTTGTAATTAAAATATGCGGGGGCTTTGCGAGCATTTTTGCCCTTTCGCTTGTGGGAGTATCCCCTGTTCTGACAGCAACCCTCACATTGATTTCCTTCCCGAGCTTTTTTCCGGCTTTTGTTATCTCCTCCAACGGCTCCTTAAGATTTTTCTCAATATCGTTTGAAAGCGCGCGCAGGGGCGAAATGTACAAACAATAAACCCTGTCCTCAAGCATTTTGCTTTCGGAAAGCGTAATAAGTTCGCTCAACACTGCGGCAAAAGCGCTCAGGGTTTTTCCTGTTCCTGTTTCTGCACTTACAAGAGTGTTCTGGCGCTGATGGATATTCATTATTGCATAGCGCTGGGGCTCAGTAAACTTCCCAAATTTCCATTTGAACCACTTTGCAAGCAATGGATTCAGCGCTGAGAATATCTCCTCATCCGAGTACTTCTGGGTCTGGGATTCTATCATATGCATCTTCTACATAACAGAATGCCGCTAAGCAAGCGATTACATATAGTATATAGAATAGAAATAAAAATCAATTATTATATTAATTCTGCCTTTTTCAAAATCTGCGGAACACTATATTTGCATTTTCTTATTCTCTGTAATGCCCTTTTAGCCTCTTTTTTAGTAAGAAAGCCAACGGTAACTTCTCTTGCTAAACGGGTGGTATCCGGATGAAATCCTAAATTTTTACATAATGGCTCTTCTGCAGCGCAGGCTAAAAGGCAAGAAGCAGCATTGGATTGAACATTATGATAATAATTCCATCCAATCTTTTTAAGAATTTTTTTAGTATCTTTTAATTTTGCCTGAATCAAAAACGGAAAATGCACAATATAAACAGCAGGCTTATCGGGAAAAGGTTTTAATTTTCTAATTGCAGATACAACTAGTTTCTTTTGCGAGGTACTTTGTTTTAAGGAAGTCCATTCATTAATTCCAATTGCTACTGCCCGCACTCCGTGCTTGAGGGCCTCAAAATAGCGAGCATGGATTATTAATTCTCTGCACACCCAGCAAGGTCGCACAACACCCTGATATTCTCTACGGCCAGTTGCATAATCCATAACAAATTCCTCTTTTTTATCTCTTTTATAGAGGTCTGCCATTTTGCGAAAGCGTCTTAGCATTTTTTTAGTAATATATTTTCTGACCGGGATTATTTCATAATCAACTCCGCACATCTCAGCCACTTTTTTTGCTCTTCGGTAAATGTAAGGGTGAAAATAACCCAAGTCAAAGGTAAATGCGAGAGGGGTAAATCCCATTTCTCTAACCTGATATAGTGTTGCCGAACTATCTTTTCCGCCAGAAAGCCCCACCATTATATCGTATTTTCCTTTGCCGCTTCCTATAAATGATTTAAAAAGTGCTAATTCTTTAGCTAGAGCTTTCTTGTCAAAATTCTTCAGGTATATTTCGCAAACATCACAATAGCCTTCCTTATTAAACTTAATAAAAGGGTTTTGATTTGTATTAATGCACTTCTTGCATTCTTGTATTTTTTTCTGGACTAAACTTATTATCTTATCCGCAATCTCTGCCGCAGAAATAGTGGAAGTATTAAATACCAAATCTGCCTCTTTCTCAATCTTCTTTGTCAGATATAGGCGGTCTTCCTCCTTTAATTCGTTTAAAATCTCTTTCTTCGAATAGTCCCTTTTCTTGGAAAGCCTTTCTAAAAGGTCTTCTTTATTTGCTTTAAGGAAAACAACAAAATAGCCTCGTTTCTTAAAATATTTCGCATTTTCGTATCCTCTAACGCCGGTAAATATCAAGGGCGCAGTAGGATATTTTTTTGAATAAATCTTCTCAAGAGTCTCTGCTATAAAAGAGGGAAAATATTGTTTAACTAAAGAAGAAAAAATTTTCCTCGCTTTTTTCCTATTTATCGGGGCTTGGGTGGCTAAATTTTTATCAACAATTTTCTCGAGACTATAAAGAAGCGTGTTGTAATTGGAGGGCAATTTTTTGAAATGGCGCGCTATAGGAACAATAAGGCCTTCGGAAGACTCCACAATTTTATAATTAGGAAGCTTGAAAGATAACTTTTTTGCAATTGTTGATTTGCCTGTTGCAGGCTCTCCAAAAATTACAATATTTTTTAACATGCGTTACTCACACAGTGCTCATATTTAGACAGTGTCTAAATTAATATATTCATTGTTCTTTAGCAATTTAATCTATTGCTTAACAGCTTTTATTGCAGAATAGGGGCAGAGCTCAACGCATACCAAGCACTGGATGCATTTGCGCTCGTTTATTTCAGGGAATCCGTTTGAATTGTCAAATGAGAACGCGCTTTCAGGGCAGAAGTGCAGGCATTTCCTGCATTTTGCGCATTCCTGCGGATTTATTTCTGGCCTTTGCGCAGATAATTTTGCCTTGAGCACCTTATGCTTGAAGCCATATGCAAGCCTTGAAAGGCGCGTCGGAAGCCAGTCAATCTTTTTCGGCAATTCCAAATCAAAATGCTTTTCATTTATTATTTCAACATCAGGAATTCCGAATTCCTTTATCGCCAGATCCAAATGATTTATTTTATTTACTGGAATGCCTGCGCATTTTGCAATTGCATAATCCACAGCAAGGGAATTTGTACCCGCAAATATTCTGTCCAGTTTTATTTTCTCCCCGGAGTGGGGTCCAGAGCCCTGCATTGCTGTTGTTGCATCCACAATCACCAAATCCGGCTTTAGGATGCGGTTGTAATCAACAATCGCTTCATCAAGCCCAATCGTATGGCACTTTAATTTGTCATTCGGGTGCAGGCAGCCCTTCATATTTTTCAGTGCGCAGGTTATTGTTGTAAGTACATGGGTTTTGAGCACAGGAACATTTACAATTTTGTTCGCGCCCAGAATTGTTTCGGAAATTCTTGCATTTTTGAGAACCTTTGCATTTGGAATCTTTACATTCCTGAATTTGCCCTTATTGAGGTCGATCAATTCAATGCCGTATTTTTTTGAAATATCATAATAGCCCGCTTTCCTGAAGTTCGCGAGCGCGTTCCCTATTATTGAAGTGCCTTCAGCAATCGTTATGTTCGGGCTTTTTTTGATGAGAAGGGAAACAAGAGAATCAATTACTGCGGAAGAAGTGTTTGCTCCGCTGCCGCTTTCCTGGAATTCATTTACATTCGGCTTTATTACGATTTTATCATTTTTCCCAAAGCCCGAAAAATTTATTGCATCAAGTGCAGAAGAAACGGCATTTTCAATATTTTTTCCGGCATCAGCGCAGGCAACTTTTTCACTCATCCCAAAACCCTTTTAGCATAAATCAGCCTTGATGCAAGCGCATATGCGCCAATTACAAGCACAATATACACCGCATACTGCACTGAAATTTTCATTCCAAGGAGCAATCCGATGAAAATTATTCCTGTGCGAACTGCCCGCAGACTAATGCGCTCCCCTGTTGTTTTCTCAACCTGCGCATCAAGGCATGCGCTTGCATAGCTTGCAATTGTTATAAGCACTAATGCCGCCAAGCCAATCCACAATTCAACAAGTCCCGCAAGTATTATTGCGCACAAAATGATTGCGTCATTTATCCTGTCTGCCACTTTGTCAAAAAGCGAGCCGAATTTTGTTGAGCGCCTGTGGGTTTTTGCAATTGCGCCGTCAAGCGAATCAAAAATTCCCGAAAGCAGCCAGAAGAGCGCCCCATAAGCAAGAGAATTCTGCAATACAAAATAGCCGGCAATGATGCAGAGCAGGATTGAAAATGCGGTTATGCAATCCGGGCTTATGTTCATGCGTTTTGCGATTGGCGCAAGCAGCGTCGCCTCTATCCTGCTTTTTGTTTTTATTTCCATTTATCCCAGCCCGAACAGTTTTGAAAGCCATGCAATCCCGTAGAAGCCCGCAAAAGCGATTGCGGAATATTTTATCACTTTCCCTATTGCCGTTGCAACAATGAATTTCCTGAGCGAATATCCCATGATGCCGCAGAATATTCCCACAACATCAAAGGGGAGCGGGGTTGCAGCAAAAATGGTTATTACGAAAAATCCCCCGAATTTCTCGAAATATTTCTCCACTACCTTCAGCTTGTCCCTGTAATTGTTAAGCGCAAGCTTTTCGCTCCCATATCCAATCCCATAGCCTATCATTTCCCCGAGCGCAGCCCCGATTCCCGCGGAAATTCCCAGGAACAATGGATTGAAGCCGAACTGCGGCGCGGCCATTATAAAAATCACAATGAACGCAGGCGTTGGGAGAAAAAGCGTTGCCGAGCTTATGAATCCCGCAAGCCCTGCGCCCAGATATCCGAGGCTTATTATCAGTTCAGTCAGGAGCACGTCAAGGGCCATTTTCTCACGAGAAACCAGTTATGATTATGGGATGAGCTATTATTAATTATTTACATTCCGGAAATCAGCCTTTCAGCCTCAAACCTCGGAAGCCCTGCCTGCAAAACTTCATCATAGGTTTTTTTCACATCATATTCCGCCCTGAAAATCCCCAGTTCCCTGCTTTCAGCATCAAGAATTCCAAATCCTGCATTCGGGTTCCCATCGCGCGGCTGCCCAACTGAGGGAAGAGACACAACCATGCGCCTTCCCCTGCACTGGATTTTTGAGTTTCCGATAATTGCCTTCGTGCTATCTGCATTTGCCTCATAATAGAAAGGCATGTGCACATGCCCGCATATTATCAAACTTTCAGGCACGCGCTGAAGCGAATCCCCTGCAATTTCCGCATCCATATAGCCCCACAGGGGATTTTCCGGGCTTCCATGGAGCGCAAGCAGATACTGCATCGAGAAGAATCTTGGCAGTTCCGAAAGGAAATTTTTATTTTGCGCTGTTAATTTGGGTTTTGTCCATTTTATGCATTCTGCAGCCTCGGGATTGAATTCCTCAAGCGGAATTTCCTCTACAGCTGCCGCATCGTGGTTGCCCTGAAGGCAGATGAAATTGTTTTTGCGCAGGATTTCAATGCACTCATTCGGCCTTGCATTGTATCCCACAATATCGCCAAGGCACAGGGCGCGCTCATATCCGATTTTCTGCGCTGCAGCAATTACGGCATTAAGCGCGTGCAAATTGCTGTGCACATCCGCAATAAGTAGATAGCGCATTTCTGAAGCCCCTGACTTCAGCCCCTGAGGAATACGACTATCCCTATTACCATCAGAATCAGCCCGAAATACGGATTTATTATGTTAATGGGCGCCGGAAATTCAGGCAGATAGGTGCCAACGCCAAGCCCAATCAAAAACATTCCAACAGCATGCGCCGAATCAGTCGCCATTGTATTGCCTCCTTGATTTCTCCAATAATTAATGCAAGGTAATTATTAAATCTATTTATTCAGCCTTTTGCGTGTTTTGATTTGATGTTCAGATCCTGCCTCAGCACAATGAATGATTTTGTTTCCATAACCCCTGAAATCCTCCTTATTGTATCTATGAGCCTGTTCATTTTCTCGTGGCTCTGCGCCTCCCCGAAGCAGATTATGTCATATTCCCCGGAAACCTCGCAGATGTGGTTTATCTCATATGGCAGCGCCTTGAGCCTTTTTATCATTTCCCTCGCATCAACCGCAGGCTTCAGCCTGATGCATATTATTGCGCGGTAATCGAATTCGGTGTTTGTTTCAATCCCGAATTTTATTATTGTGCCGGAATCCAGCATCCTTTTCACGCGGTGCCTTAATCCTGCTGTTCTCCCTCAGAAGCGAGAGTATTTTCCTGTCGGTTTCATCGGCTTTCATCAGAGAAGCAGATACGAAATTGTTTAAAAACCTTCCTGAAATTACGGATTTCGTTTTTCATTCATTTCTTGATTCCCCTGGTTTCAAACAGCTCTGAAACTGACTTGTTCGCGTGGATGTTCCCTATTGCCTTCGCGAGAATCTCCGAAACCGAAAGGACCCTGATCTTGCCAATTATCCTTTCATCGGCAATCGGGATGGTATCCGTAACAATAAGCTCCTTTATTGGCGCAGCATCCAGCTTTTCCATGGCATTTCCCGCAAGTATTGCATGCGTAACAGCAACATAAATGCCCCCTGCGCCGTTTTCCTTCAGAATTTTCGCGGCATTTACAATCGTGCCCCCGGTGCTTATCTCATCATCAATTATTGCAATGTTTCGGCCTGCAACCTCCCCAATTAGTGAAACGGTTTCCACTTCATCATGCACCCCGCGCTTTTTGCTTATTACAGCCATTTCCGCATCAAGCAATCTAGCAAAATCCCTCGCGCCCTTCGCGCTTCCTACATCAGGCGCAACAACTGTGAGGTCGAGCAGTTTCTTGCCCCGCAGATAATTCAGGATCAAAGGCTCTGCTGTAAGGTTGTCAAGAGGTATATTGAAAAATCCCTGCACCTGGCCTGAATGCAGATCTATGACAACAACCCTGTCCGCGCCCGCAGCAGTAAGCAAATCAGCGACCAGTTTTGCAGTAATGGGCTCTCTGCTCTCAGTTTTCCTGTCCTGCCTCCTGTATCCGTAAAACGGCATAACTGCGGTGATGCGCCCGGCGCTCGCGCGCTTTGCGGCATCAATCATTATGAGAAGCTCCATTATGTTCTCATTCGCGGGATTGCATGTCGGCTGCACAAGAAAAACGTCCTTTCCCCTTATGTTCTCAAGGAACTGCACATATGTTTCATTGTCCGCAAACCTCTCGATTTTTATTTTTCCCGGTTCAATTCCGAGATGCCCCGCAATGCGTTCCGTGAGCCTGGGGTTTGCGCTTCCTGAAAACAGAACAAGGTCAAAATTCTCCATTCCTCTCCCCGAAAAAACAATAATGGCTTCAGTTTTTATAGCTTTGTTTTCCTATTCTTTAATTATGCCCAAATTGGATCTGATTCCAGAGCAGCAGCTCAAAAAGCACGCGCTTGTCTTCTGCCTTGACAATGTTCTGATTCCGGGGGATATTGCGCAGAAGATAAACAGAAATGAGATTGAGGAAATTCTGCAGAACCTCCGCGAAATGGAGCTTCGCTATAAAAATTTCCGCGTTTTTGCAGTTTCAGGGGCAAAAGCCCGGGAGGCAAAAGGCATAATAGCGGAAAACGGCCTGAATGCATACTTTGATGACGCAAATATTTTCGGGGTTACGCAATCCTATATAGATTCTAAGGAAGCAATTGACAAGGAGCGCTATAAGATTGAGCTGCAGAAAAACCCGAGATTTCGGGATGAGTTCTTCAAGCAGTATGCGATTGACAAGGAAATAATAGAAAAGCGCGGCATTCCCCGCGAGAA
>JAGVWD010000021.1 GCA_018304445.1 Candidatus Iainarchaeum sp.
CCTTGATGCCCCGCTCTACAAAAAAAGAATCAAAATAACAAAACACAAAATCATGCGCACAAAAGGGCATTGCTACCTAAAACCCGAGGAATTCAAGCTCGTTGCTAAATAACCGCGCTCCCGAGCAATTTTCCAATCAAGAAGCCCACAACCGCGGCGCCCATTCCAATAAGCGCAAGTTCAGCCCCCTTTTTCTTCCAATTTCCCACAGTATAGCGCGACTCAATTGCGCCCGCAATAAAAAGCGCGATTGCGGAAATTACAACAGCAGAAATCATTGCGCTTGCAATAGAAATTCCCAGAACGAAAGGAATAAGCGGGATAACACTTCCAATAATTGCGGAAACCCCGACAATCAGCGCAGAGCTTAAGGGATTTTTCTTCTGCAATGGCGGAAGATTCAGCTCCTGCACCATCATGTCTTGAAGCCAAACTTTCTTGTTTGAAAAAATCTTATTTGCAACAGCATCCAGCAGTCTTCCGCTGAACCCTTTTTTCCTGTAAATTTCCCTTATTTCCTCTTTCTCAGCCTCTGTTTTATTTCTCATCTCCCATTTTTCCTGCGCCTCAATTTTCTTGTAATAATCAACCTCCGCCTTTGTCGAGGTATATGCGACAGCAGCCATTGAAATGCTTTCAGCAAATGTTGCCGCAAGCCCGGAAATCAGGATTAATTGCAGGTTTGCGGTTGCGCTTGCCACTCCCAGAATAAGCCCCAGGACATTAACCATCCCGTCCTGCCCGCCGAGGATTATCTCATAGAGCCTGCCGCCTGCCCTGCTGTGCGGCTCACTCCTGAAAGCGCGGAAGGCGTGCTTCATGCTGCTAAATAGGAAAAACTACTTAATAAATTTTTATTTCGCCTTTTTTCTCGGCCATTTCTGCTTCATGGCATCGGATTCGCACCTATTGCATATTTTCGGATTTTTTGCGCTCGCCCCGATTCCGCGCAGCTTGCTCAGCAAAGAATCCATTTCAGTTCCGCATTTTGTACATTTCACCATTTTCTGCCTCCTTATCCTATATTTATTTGAATTTTTTTTCTAACATCAAGCCCCATTGGAATGTCCAATGAAGCCTCAACAAACCATTTAATGTTTGTAAGCGCCCCACCAAGAAACTGCGCAGTTTTTGCGACCGTAGCAAGCGCACCGGAACCATAAGGCCCCTCAAGTACATTTGCGGGAATCTTCAGCTCGAAATCATATTCCCCCTGCAGATATTCTTTCTCCCCGTCCAAAGGCTTCTCAAAATTAAAAATATAATTGCTTTCCCGCCTTGGACCCGGGCCCGAACGCAGTTGATGAGTTTCCTGCAAGCCAAGAAGTGCAATTTTAACCTTGCGCGCCTTTATCGGCTTTTTCAGCTTCAGGGAAACATGCCCTTTGATTGCCTCCCCCGGCGCAAATTCGTATTTCTCAAGCTTCAGTTCTATCCCGCCAATTCCGAAATTGAACAGCCCCATAATATCCCCTTGTATTTAATAGAGCCAAGCAATATAAAATAATTGCCCTGCGCCCCGGCAGGGAATTGAACCCTGACTAAAGGCTCCGGAGGCCCTTATGCTGTCCGTTACACTACCGGGGCAAAGCCCAATAATTAAATATTTACACGTTTTAATATACCTTGATGAAAGCAGGCAATATTGCGAAATTGATAGGCAGCATTGCGCTCTGCGAGTTTGCAGGGGTCATTGGAAGCATTTTCACATTCCCCGCAATTGCAACATGGTATGCCTCATTGCAGAAGCCGTTTTTCAGCCCCCAGAACTGGGTCTTCGCCCCCGTTTGGACAGCGCTTTATTTCCTTATGGGAATTGCGCTTTACCTTGTTATAAAAAAAGGAATCAAAGGCAGAAATGCGAAAATTGCGGTTTCAGCGTTTGCAGTGCAATTAGTCCTGAATGCGCTTTGGTCATTTTTATTCTTCGGGCTTAAATCCCCCTTGTATTCATTCGTGGAAATAATCGCCCTCTGGATTGCAATTGCGGCAACAATAATTGCATTCTCAAAAATCTCAAAGCGCGCCGCGCTCCTTCTAGTCCCCTACATCCTCTGGACCAGCTTTGCTGCAGTCCTGAATTTCAGCATAATGGCACTTAACCCATAATTAGAAAAAAGAAAAGCGCCCTGGGCGGGAGTCGGACCCGCCTCGCGGCCTCGACAGGGCCACATCCTAACCGATAGACTACCAGGGCCTCTCTAATAATCTACAAAAGAAAGGGTTTTATTTATTCGCTATCCGGAAACAAAAGCAATTTATATGGCGCGCAACAAATATTACTTATGGCTGCTCTCAACAATGCGAGTTTCCCAAGGCGCGGATTTTCACTAAAGGCAAGGAAGAAAGTAGTTAAAGTGCAAAGAATTCCCTACAAGAAGCCTAACATAATTGTGCAGCCCTACATGAGGCCTGCGGCAAGAAACTTCATGCGTTCAATGATGCTGAAGCCGAATGAAAGGGTTGTGATATTCCCCGACAGAAGGGCAAGGGCATTTGCAGAGGCGCTTTCTGAGCAAATAAGGAACACAGGCTGTACGGCGCAGATAATTGAATTGACCCCCCAGCATGACTGGCTGAGGGGCAAATATTTATCCGCAATAACAAATGCACTCAGGTCTTCACAGGCAAGCATTTATCTCGGGTTCGCAGGAACGCTGGAAACGGAGAAGATAGGAGATTATCTTGTAAAGAAAATACAGGAAGAAAAACTAACAAGGCACATAAGCCTTGGCGAATTAAGCCCCGAACTCATAAAGCGTGTGCTTGCAGTAAGGCCGGAGCGCATGAGGCGCCTTACACAGGTTGTGTATGATTCTGTAGAGAATTCGCGCATAATAAAAATCAATTCTCCTTCAGGCACAAATTTAACAATTGAAATAAATCCTGAGTATGCAAGATGGTTTCCTGATGCAGATATTCTGCCTAGAGGATATTATACAAATTTGCCCGCAGGAGAGGTTTTTACCGCGCCGTCTAATGTAAATGGCAGACTTGTTGCTAATGGAGTAGTCGATGTTTTCAATTCAGTTGGAACAGCTAAAATGCCATTGGAAATGGAAATAAGAAATGGAAGAATTTTGTTTGAGAATGTAAAATGCGCAGACAGGCGCGTTTTGGGAGAATTCATGGGCAAAATTATGCAACGCAACGGAGACAAGATTGGAGAATTTTCCCTATCAACAAATCCTTTTCTTCCGGAAATGCTTAATCGGCCTTCAACGCTTGTGGATGAAAAAAGGCTTCCTGCAATTGCAGCAGGCAATCCTCTGGCACATGATACAAAATGCAGGGCATATTCAAGCCGAACACACATTGACATGACAATCCCGAAGGCAAATATCTGGGTTGATGGTAAATTATTAATGAAAAATGGCGGATATGTTCCTGAAATATGGAACAAATGGGGAAAAATAAGCGATGCCGAAGCACTCACTTTCCTGAAAGAGTGGCAGAATTCAAATCTGCAATAAATTCATGCGTGAATTCGCTTGTGCTTTTTATTTCAAATTTATCAATTGCAATCCTCTTCCTGAAATTCGGCGCATCCAGCACAAGCGTTTCATATTCCCCGCCTTCGCCTGCCGCATTGAATCCGGATTTCCTGCTCAGCGCAATTAACTTCTCAACTTCCCCCGCCCCAATTTCCTTTCCCAACCATTCCTTCCCCAGGCCGGCGCATGCGATTTTTGTTATTATGAATTTGAATCCTGCATTCACAATCTCCTTCAGTTCAAGCTCCTGATTTTTTTGCCACAGCGGGGAAAATACCCTCAATCCGCAGGAATCTGCGGCATTTTCAATCCTCTTGCGCTGGTAATTGCTTGCAAGCGCGCCGGTTACAATCCCGTTTATTTTGAATTTCTCCCTTGCAATTTTCAGCGCCCTTTCCAAATCGCGCAATTCATTTTCTTTCTCCCCGGAGCTTTCAATTTCAACAATAGGAATTCCAAGCGCTTCAGCCTGCAGTTTTGCAATTACAATATTTGCGCTGTGGAACATATATGAATCAGGGTTTTTCGATTTTATTGTGATTAAGCAAGAAATTTCATAATTCTGCCTCTGCATCTCATAGAGCGCGTAATTGCTGTCCTTTCCGCTGCTGAAAAGCGCGCCCAAGCGCAAGTTTTTATTATGTAGCAGCCCAGCAAGAAATTCCGATTTCCTTTTGAATTTGTGCGCCCTTGCAATTTTCTCAATCGCACTGTCAAAATTGCTCCCGTACTGCGCAGCCAATTTTTTCCTTTTATATATCTCTTCCTGCAATCCGGTTTTCTTTCCGATTTCGCGCAGTACAACCTTATTCTCATTCCCGTTGATTTTGAATTTCTCAGGCACATTAAGTGCGAACTCCGCCAACTCAGAATCCAAAAAAGGCAATCTCAATTCAACAGAATTCTCCATCGATGCAACATCATCCCGGTACAGGTCATTTTCGTGCATTTGCATAAGCGCGCTAAGGCAGTCAGCATTTATGTTTTTTGATTCCCTGAAGCGCGCATATCCCCCAAACAATTCATCAGCGCCCAATCCCGAAAATATTACCTTGCATCCGTCTGCATGCGCCTTCCTGCACGCGAAGTAATTCACTGCAGCAACGCCAACCCTTGTGGGGTTTGCGGATTCAATGAGATTGACAATCTTTGGAAGTTCCTTTTCAAACTCATCCATGCCAATCCCAACAAGCTCAATTCCAATCCCGAGTTCCTTCGCTGCGCTTTGCGCATATTTCAAATCCTTCGGCTCTGATGCCCCGCTTAAATATGCAAAATACGCCCTGAATTTGCTTTTGCCTTCGAGCAATGCCTTTGCAATCAGCGCGGAATCAATTCCCCCGGAAAAAAGCAGCGCAAACTTCCGCTCAGGGATGCGCATTTTCACGGAATTAAAAAGCAATTCCCTGATTTTTGCGGCATTCTGCTGCAAATTAAATTTATTCTCCTTTCCCAATGAAAAAAATTCCCTTTTCAAAGAATCCAATTTGCGCATTTTAATATCATACACAAGCGCTTCCCTCGGATTAAGCTCCAGCGCATCCTGCCTTGCAAGCGCCTCAATTACCTTTTTCTCCGAAGCAAAGCAGAATCTTCCATCTGCATCAAGCGCATACCATAAAGGTTTAACCCCAATCAAATCCCGCGCAATTGCGATTTTCCCATTGCGCAGATAGGCAAACGCATAAGTCCCGTGAAGTTCGGCAATCACATCCTTAATTTTATTTATCCCTTTCTTATCAAGCAATTTAAGCAGCAGTTCGGCCAGCAGTTCGGCATCGTTCCTCGCATTCAATTTGTATTTGCTGTTCAATTCCTCCCAGTTGTAAATTTCGCAATTTGCAGCAAGAGCGCCTTTCCCAACAAGCGGCTGCTTCACAAATCCCACAACTGCATGCAGGCAATGCCCGAGCGCATTCTCAGAATTAGTGGCATAAATGCCTTTTGCATCCTTCCCGCGGTTCTGCATTATTTCAAGCGCATCTGCCGCAAGTTCTGAGGCATTATCATAATTGAAAAAGCCGGTTATGCCGCACATGGAGATAATTGCATTAGAAAGTTGTTTAATTATTATGCAATAACATATTGTAAGTGTCGGCTTATGAAAAGAATTTTGTTTATTGCAATTATTCTGCTTGTGCTTCTCGCAGGCTGCGTTAAAATCGGCGCAGACCAGAATTTAGGGGCAGACAACCTTGAAAAAGATGGTTTGCCAGGTGCGGATTCAAACAATAATATAAGCGATGAAAACAGGCAGATTGACGGGAACAATGCGGCAATTGGCGCCCAGGACACGAACACCTTCAAGGCAGATGATTTGAATTCGGAACAGGAAGCAGGGCAAACAACAGTCTCTTCCGGGCTGCAGGATTTGAATGGAAACTCCTACACATTGGTCCTTGCGGGCGGCGCATTATCCGAAGGAATGGAAAAAGCACTCTTTGAATTGTATGATTCAAACAGCAGCAAAATTGCATCAAATTTTTTCGGGGAAAGGGAGGATGTAATATTTTATGATGCTCAGGGAAAAAGCATACTGAAAACCACTTTCTATATAAAGCGCATTTCCACAGCAGTTGAAGAGGGCACGAAGAAATATTTTGTTGAACTATATAGGGATGTGAGGTAGAAACTATGGGGACAAATACACGCAGACAAAAGATCATTCAAAGACAGAAGAAATGGATGGATAAAGGATTTGAACTCGGGAAACTCCTATCAAAATATCTAGAAATGAGCTTTATGACAGATAAAGAGCTCTGCCTCCCAACACTGCGCAGCAAGTGCAGTTTCTATTCATCCCTTAGTTCCCGGATCGTGTCATAAATGCTCCAGGCTTCGCAAACAAGACAGCCAGAATAATAGTCTGGACAGCGCTTGCCAAACAATTTTCTGATCCTCTCTTCAAGCCATTGCTCATGCATGGCCTCATCAAAGCATTTGTCGCATTCCCAGTACTCCAATTCTTTCTCTTTACCTGTCCACTTTACCACAGGATACTTTTTAGTTCCGATTTTTGTCATGGCGATTTTCTTGTATTCGCCTGTTCCCTTTATTGGAGGCTTCAACTTGCCAAAATAATGCCCGGCAGAATATTTTCCATTCTTGTAAAGAAACAAATTAATCTGCCTTCCGCAGACCAGGCATTTTCTTTTGATATTCCTTCCCTGCATGACTATCATTCCTCTAATGTGCTTGCAATATTATTTTTTTGTATTGGTTGATGTAAACCTGGTAAAGATACTTCACGAATGGTCTTTCTTTCTCCTTGGCATCCACTTCCCTCAATGCAAGGTAATACAGCATTTTTTCAGAGTTGTAGATGTTCAATAAAGGATAATTGTTTTTGAAAAGAATGGGTTAGAGCTGCCAGCTCAAAAGGATGCAGAATATTTTCTGCCTGTCTGACCCATGAGAAAAAACGCTCCAATTCGCCAGGCACCTCTTCCGGCTTTGGCGGCAGATAATTTCCAATAATGTTCTGGTGAGTGCGCAATTTTCCCGCCTCAGGATGCACGCCCTGCATTTCAACTGCGTGCAGGTTTAACAATAAATCCTTGGTAAATGGGCCCTTATAATCAAACAAAAAATCAATGCATTTTCCCATATTTTCCACTTCCCTAATGCTCCGCTTAGCATACTTGATTTTCGGCTTTTTCTTTTCTAGAATATTTTTGGTGTCCTCATAACTCACAGGAGAGCCTTCAATCGCATTGGTGTTGTAAATGAAACTGATTATCTGCTCTTTCTCGCTTTTCCACAACCCCTTCCCAATCTTGTGTGTTTTTAGATAATTTTCCTTAAGGAGTTCAATGATTTTCATTTGCCTTAAAGTCATGAGCCGCCTGACCGGCTGCACAAGCTCCAATTCCCTCTCCGCGGTTTTGAGATTGGACAAGTCCTTTCCAATGTACTTCTGTATCTTCCGCCATTTGTCCTTGGATATGCGGATGTTTTTAGAAAGGTAAAAGTATTCCCTGCCCCTGATCTTTTTCTTTTCAATGTAGCTCATGTAATAATTAGGGGGCACAAAGTTTAAAAACCTATTTAGGGGGCACATTTAATAAAATGACGATTTGTGGTCACCAATTGAGTGTAATCCCGCCTCCCGGATTTGCACCGGGGATCTTCTGGTTACCGCGCCCAAAGGGCGGGTTTTCTTCTGCTGTGCGCAGAACAAAAACATCTACAGAAAAACATCTACAGCCAGACGCGTTAACTACTACGCTAAGGCAGGATTTTTTGAAAAATAAAAAATACAAAACTTACATTAATTATGATTGGATTTAATTATAAAACCTTACATAGCAAACAATTTTATTCTCTAAGGAAGCCTTTTTTGTTTTTTAAGTAGCTTGGGTACGCCAATAATTAATCTACTGAGTTCTTCTTGGCCCGAAGGATGTATGATTTCTGTATTTACCTCTTTTTGTAATCTACCAAGTAGCGCAAGTCGAAAAGGATTGAGAATTTTCTCTTGTTGCCCACGAAGCCTACTCAATAAATGCAGCCCCTTATCAGTTACTACAAGCTTTTCGCCATCCCACTCCGCAAGTCCTCTCTCAACTAAGCTAGAAGATCCCATCATCTTCGCCCCCCTAATTTTTCTAGGTTGGAGTCTTTTTAGCATATTGTAATTAGGCTCGCTTTATATTAAAACCTTTCTACACAAACCTACAAAATCTATCCCAGAGATAGGGCAGGATAAAGCTTACCCAGAAGCCCGCAATTAAGAAGAGCGCGAATTCCGCAGCCCAGGAAAGCTCAAATTTCATGAAATATGGGAGCGCGAGAAGAGCAACAACCGCATATCCCACAGCAAGCTTGAGCGCGGAGTTGCTTGTTCTGCGCAGCTGCCCCCCGAATTGCTTCTCCTTGAGAAGGAAAAATCCTGCGTAAAATCCTATGAGAGCCCCGCTCAGCGCCGGAACTGCAAAGAACAACGCAATAACCAGCCCAAGGAAAATAACTGCAACAAATGCAAGCTCGTCCCCTAATTTTGTAAGCTGATAAGAGGAATGCTCAAGCTTCCTGCGCATGAAGAAGTTTGATTCCCCAATAACAAAGCCAATAATCAATCCCGCAATAACATCAGTGAGGAAATGCACTCCCAGATACATTCTGGAAAAAGCAACAGCAAGCGCAAGAACTGCAAGCAATGTGATTGTTGTTTTGCTCCTTGCAAATCTGCCTGCATAAGTGCAAACGCTTGCAATCAGTGTGGAATGCCCAGAGGGAAAAGAAAAGCCCCAGTCGCTTGAAATGACCCTGAAAATGTGCTTATCCGGCCTTGCAATCCCAAACAGGGGCTTCAAAATCCCCACAACAGCCGCGGAAAATGCAAGCAGGTTCATGAAATAAAAGGATTCGTTCTCCCTTCCGCGCCAGTACAAAAATGCCGCAATCAAAATCCAGAAAATCGGATTGCCGAAGAAGGTTATTATTTGCATCAATGCATCAAGCGGGGCTGAGCTGAATGACTGAACAAGCTTCAGGACAGCATAATTGAATTCAATAAGCGCCATATTGGTTCAGATTAAGCCTTTGCCCTCTTTATTTTTTTCATTCCCGGAATCTCAATCTCGGAGTAATCAACCTGAAGGCCGCATTCCCTGAGCGCTTTCCTCATCGCATATGCCTTTGCGAACTGCTCAATCTCCTTCTGCACTCCACTCTCAAGATTTGGAACCTTCCCGACAAGCTCAGAAATGACTTTATTTATTTTCGGGCCCCTTACGAGCGCGATTATTTTTCCGAGCTCTTCAGCGGATTTTCCGGCGGAATCAACAAGAACATCATTGAGCGCATTGTCCAGCTGCACAACATCAATTATCTTCCCAAGATTCTGCGCGATCTTGCGGTCAAATCCGCTCCCGAGAGATGCAAGAAATTCAAGGACTGCTTTTGCGCCGGTAGTTTCTGTAATTTTCATTTTCCTTATAGCTACCCAGTCATCGTAATTCGCAATGAACTGTATGTATTTTTCATCTTCGCCCATTTTTTCTCCCCCTTAGTTATGAAAGCCGGATTTCACAATTTCAGCATATTTAATTTCAGCCTCATCAGGCGCTTTCGCGACCAAAGGCCTTTTGACCGAAGCAATTATCTTCCTAGAATTTGTGTTTAAGGGGTTATATAATAGTTCGCATTTTTCCTTCCCGAAATCAACATGGCACCTTAGTATTGCATCATTGAGGAGCAGCCTGTACTGCAGTGCTGCCGCATCCTCCTTGTTTTTCAGCCCGCTGACTGAAAATTCAAGCCTGACGAGCTTTCCGAAGGGAAGCGCATTTTTCATTTTAATCCCCCTCAAAAAAGTTCTGCTGGCTGAAATAAGCGCTTTTGTAAATAGGGCTTGCTTCAAGCGCTTTCACATCGCGCCTGTATTTGTAGTTTATGTTTTTCTCAGGGTGCAAGTTCTGCCATTCCTTCCACGGGACGGAATACTGCCTCTGCACCTTGTCCCTGTAAATTTCAGGCAGGACATTGAATGCGCAGAATGGAATTATCCTTCCGTCAGGCATTGCATAATGGACATCGCAGCGCTCAACGCGCGCCTGGTCATAATTGTAAGGGTCCATAAAATGCATCATCCCGAGAAAGAGAGTCCTGTGGTGTATTTCCCCCAGTGCCTTGTAATCGTGCTTCACAAGCGCATTGAAAAGGAGCTTTCCTATATTGATGTTTCTCGGCTGCTTTTTCCGGTCTATGAATTTTCCGAGCTTAAGGAGCATTTCAGCGCCGGTTGCTATTCTGCTTTTTCCCTTTTCAAGCTCCTGCGCCTTTTCCGAGAGGAATTCAGTGAAGCCCTCAACATCAATGAAGCGCGTAATCGGAACTGGCCTGTTCCCGTCCATAAATAAATAAGTGGCTGCCCCGCATGCGAAGTGTATGCTCAGCTCATACTGGCGCCTTCCAGTAAGGGCCTCAACAAACTGCGAAAAGGGGGCAACGCAGGGAACGGGATACCAGTCGCTTTCAGCAATCATGCCATTGGTTTGCTCCTCTATTTTTTTTATTGCCCCCGGGATTGTGATGCGCTGTTTTTCCCTCAATGCCTTCGGCATTCTCCCTACAAATGAAACAGGCTGGAAATTTACCGCGCGTATCACATCAAGATTGTTGAGCGCGAAATTTATTATGTTGCCCGCATCATGCTCATTAACATTCTGGATAAGGGTTGGAACGAGCACGATCCCGAGCTTTGCCTTCCTGCAGTTCTCTATTGCAAACGGTGCCTCCCAGTGGTTTTTCGGGTTTGTTTTTTTGGAAGCCCCGTCAAAGCTCATGTAAACGGTTGTTGCGCCTGCATCCTTCACTTTTTTCACAAGCTCAGCGTCATTTGCAAATGCAATCCCTGTCGTATTGAACTGCACGTGCGCATAGCCCTCCTCTCTTGCAATCTTTACAATATCAACAATGTCATCCCTCACGCATGGCTCCCCCCCTGTAATCTGGACCGCGTTTGTTGAAACCGGCTTCTCATTCTTGAGGTTGCGGAGCATCATCCTTATCTGCTCAAGCGACGGCTCATAGATGGGAGAGCCCTCCTTCGCATAAAAGAAGCAGTACCAGCAGCTCATGTCACAGCGGTTCGTAACAACAATGTTTGAAAGGCCTGTGTGCGTGTGGTGGTTTGAGCAAATTCCGCAGTCAAAAGGGCAGTTTGTTCCGTCATTATTTATGAATTCCCCGACATTCGGATTTTCAATCCCCCTGCTTTTTGCTGAGAACTTCCTTGCAAAGTCATAGAACTTTGCGCTTTCCCAGTACATCTCGTCAAATTTCCCATGTTCCTTGCAAGTCTTTTTTATGAACACTTTTCCTGACTTCTCATATATGGTTGCAAGCAGCGGCGCCTTGCATTCAGGGCACAGGGAGCGCGTCTGCACTGGCAAAGGGGATGCATAATCCCCGCTTACCTTGCTTATTTTTTCCGCCAAACACATCCCCCCGCAGAATAACTTTTAGTACTTTCTAAAAGTTCCGAAACATATATATATTAACATTTATTTATATAAATCTATTGAAACCATGGGAAAGGAAGAGGAAGCGATTGAGAAGAAGGTCATAGATACCTTTGCGGGAGTTGCAAGCTCTCTGGGATATTCAGACCTGCACGGGAAGATTCTTGCCGCGCTTCTCATTGCGCAGGAGCCAATTTCACTGCGGGAGCTTGCGCACAAGACAAATTATTCACTTTCTACAATTTCCCTGAGCATTGATTTGCTGGAAGTGCTTGGGGTAATAAAAAAAATAAAGAAGGGCTCGGACAGGAAAGTTTATGTGCTGTTGAATGCGGACCTTCTCGATTGCCTGAAGAAGGCAGTAATTGCAAAGCTCGATACAAGCATCAACACAAGCCTTTCAGACCTGCAGCAGGAAAAGCAGAAAACAAAGAACAAAAAGCTCCTGCGCACTATCGGCATTCTTGAAAGGGAAATAAGGCGCCTCCATGCCTTCATGGACAGCGTCTCAAAAATAGATCTGCCTTCAAAAAACAATTCGCACTAAAGCCCCGGGGGAGACTTGAACTCCCGGCCTACTGCTTGCTCGTTTTCTTTTCCCAAGGCTTTTTTTTCCTAAAGAAAAGGCTTTACAAGGCAGTTGCTCTACCACTGAGCTACCGAGGCAATGAAATCGCCTACATTAATCTGAGTTTGCAACTGTTTTAAAATTATTCCCCGGAACTTGTTTCCGTGAAATACTGCAGGCTCAGCAGCTTCAGCGCCTCAACAAACTCAATTTCCTTGGAATCAGCGCTGCCCAGTCTGCCTGCATTCCCAAGCTGCGCCTTTCTAAGTTCCAGGTATTCGCCCATTAATTCAGCAACGCCGGTCTCTATTTCTGCGCGCCCAAGCGCAGTGTCCTGCAGCAATGAGGCAAATTCCTCGCCAACTGAGAAATAGCCTATGGAAATCCCATCGCTCGCGGCATGCGCCTCCTCAATTACCGATTCCGAATCGCTATAAAATCCTGCCGCGGTTTTTATCGCCCCGCTGTTCAGCATTATCACCTGCATTGCAGCTATGAGAAGCGCGGTTTCGGAATTTGCAAGCGCAATCATTTCACTTTTCTCCTTTGCGCCCAGCGATTGCAAATAGATTGAATTTTCCCTCTCCGCAAGCCAGCTGACATCATTCTTCAATGATTCCTGCAGGGAATTCAACAAGACTGTGCGGCTCTGCTCCTCGGCATTCATGTCTGGTGTGATTTCCCTAGGTTCCATTGCTGAAGCGTCAGAAAGGATTTCCCCAATCTGCGCGTGCGTCCCCTCAATCATTTCCTTGAAATATGAAATGTTCTTGTCCTCCGCCCCGGTGCCTTTTCCGCCAATGAAGATAAAATTCAGCGCCAGCAGTACAATTATTGCAGAAACCAGAACTGCAGGAACAGGATTATTTCTGCACAGCCTTGCCATTCTTTGGATTATTTCCATTGCAATTCCTCTCAATTAATCTGAGCTTTTCCTCAACTTCATCAACATTCACATCAGTGTCCTTGCAGCCGTCCCTCAGCAGCAGGACCGCCTGGTGCGCAACAGCGCTTCCCTGCAGATTGTCCATTGCCATATTAACCTCATTGAAGCACGCAACCCCCAATACTGCGGAAGGCCTGTATTTTTCAATCAGCTTCTTGACCATGCTGCCCCCCGGAACAATGAAATGCCTTGAGTAGCCGTATTTTTCCGCAATCTTTGCAAGGGAGTAAATCTTGCAGTTACCGCATTCCTTGCAAATCCAGCCTTCATCCCCCAGAACGGCCTTGCATTTCTGCGAATTTCTCAGGCACTGCGGCACAAAAAGGACCCTTTCACCGAAAGGAACGGAAATATACCTTGATTCATTAAGCTTGTTCCTTATTTCTGTGTGCGTGTAATTCACAAGCCTTTCCGGAAGGCCGAGCTTTTTCGCGAGGAATTTGGTGCTCTCCGCGGCATTCACATGCGCTCCCGAATCTATGAGGCCAGCAACGCTCTCCTTTATTTTCCTTGTAAGGGACTTTTGCTTTTGCATTTTCTATCACTAAATTGCTTTAAATACTGCCATCTTCTCTAAAACCAATTCAGGGGTTGCCAAATATAAGCGTTTAAAGCCAGGGAAGGAGCTTTGAGCGGTGATATATCTGTTGTCCTCTGCACTTATAAAAATACCACCATCCTTAAGTTGATTGCGGATAGCTGCAAATGCCTCTTTTAGTGTTCCTTTTTCTTCTATAAATCGCCCCCATGGCAAGTTTCTATTTAATGGGCTAGTTACTTCTGCCGAAAATATTTCAAATAGATTACGCGCTACTATTCCATCAAATTTTTGTCCTTTAAGAATCTCATTAAGTTTTGTGACATTTCCCTCCATAAGGTTTAATTTTTTTATAATTTCTTTAGGATGTTTTGATATACTGCTAGGCGTAACATCAACACCAGCAACTATTGCACCGCGCCTTTTAAGCTCTTGTAAAAAAGGAATTTCCCAGAAACCAACTTCTAAAATTTTTTTCCCTCTTAAACTGCCCAATTGTTTTTTTAATATAGTCAAGACAGGGATGTAGCCAAATGCATGGTAGGCATAACCTCTACCAGTAATCTCTAGAGGATATCTTTTTCGAACTTGCTTCAGTATCTTATTTAGTTCTTTTTTGTTTACCCCCCACAGATTTTCCAATCTCTGCCTGCCTTTATCTGTTAAAGCCAGTTTTCCCTCAGAAGTCCGCTTTGCCAACCCTCTTGCCACTAAAGAGCGCATCTGTTTTCCCTCTGTTTTTGGAGTTGGCGAGTTAGGTAAGCCAAAAAACTTGCATTCCTGATTGCCTGCAAATGAGCATTAGATTTAATTTTGCCTGTCATATTTCATCAAATCTTAAATTTAAAGTGCCCCGGACGGGACTCGAACCCGTGTTATGGCCTTGAGAGGGCCAGGTGCTCTCGGCGGCAAATTGATTTACCAAATCGCCTTAACCGCTACACTACCGGGGCATCCTAATAAATTACCTGTGGCAAATATTAAATAAATAGAAGTTTGGCGGGAATGAGGAGCAGGCTGAGCTCTGAGGCGCATGCCCATGAGGACAATAATGAGCTCTGACCTCTGCCAAATTTTTACTCTACAACCTTTATCGCGCTTACTGGGCAGATGGAAACTGCTTCCTTTGCTTTTTTCAGTTCAGCGCCGCTTACTGTTGATTTTTTCACTATCGCCTTGTTTCCCTCAAGCACAAAATTGTCAGAAACAGTTGTGCATGCCCCGCAGCCAATGCAGGCTTCCTTGTCAATTATTACCTTCGCCATTTTTTTCCCCTTCAGATTGCGCTGTTGATTTCCTTAAGCATTTTTTTGATTTCCGCATCATCCATCCCGTGCGCCTTTGCGCCCTGCTCAAGGGTTTCAAATGCCGAAACCCCGCACCCGATGCAGTGCAGCCCGTGCGCCATCAGTATTTCCGCTGCCTTGGGGTAGTTTGACGCGATTTCCCCGAGCATTGTGTTCAGTGAAACCTTCTCTTTTTTTGCTGATTTTACCTTCTTCATTGTTTGCCCTCCGTGATTAAATTCAGCGAATTTATTTATAATTGCATTTTTCGCAGTATTTTCCCGCGTGCCTGTCAACAAGCCTCAGCAGGGGCACAATTGTTTCGGAATTCAGGGAATAAATCCTGAACTTTCCTTCCTTTCGCGCAACAGCAACCCTGCATTTTTCCAGCACAAGAAGCGCATGGCTTACCTTGCTCCTTTCAGCTTTAAGGTTTTTTGAAAGCTCATTGACGTTCTGCTCCCTGCGCATCAGCTCCGCAATAATGCGCTGCTTGAATTTGTTTGCAAGCAGTCCGAAGAATATCTCGTAATTTTTCTCGCGCTGCATGTGTGAAATACTATTGCACGCAACATTTAAAAGT
>JAGVWD010000022.1 GCA_018304445.1 Candidatus Iainarchaeum sp.
ACAAGCCAGGAAAGAAGTAGTTAATTCTTATCCTTGAAAGAGCCCCAAGCATCGCCATAATAAATTATCTTTGCCCTTGCTTCTGCAATGCCCCCTGCAATTTTCGCAATCTCCTTCCGGTATTCCCTTTCCAGGCCCGTCTCTTTTATGTGCGCAAGTGTTGCTCTGCCAATCTCAGCAAGCCTTTTGGTTTCAGCAATTCTGCTTGCAAGTTCGGAACGCGCCTCTTTTGAAGCGATGCTGCCTTCCTTTGATGCCCGCGCAAGCGATTCAGCATATTTCTTGCCAATGGAGCGCCAATCCTCGATTTTGCAAAGAAATGAAGCAATTCCCCTTGCCAGGTCCTGCCTTGTTATCTCTTCGGGGTATGCCGCCTTCTCCCTAATAATATCCAAAAAATAATCCTTTAATTTCTCAGTAGCTTCAATCCCATCCATGATTTTCGTGATTTTGGCCTGGTGTTTTCTCCCAAGGCTCGAGGCGGCATCAAATTCAACAACAAGCCTCAGCAGCCCCTGGCTTCTTTTTACCATCGCATCAGTGCTGTCAAGCATTCTTTTTATCGCCTGAAATTCGCCTGAAGAGGCGGCATAGCCCCTTTCATTTACGCGCGACAGCGCCTTGCAGTTTTTTGCATAGCATTTGTCCCATTCATTTTTCAGAAAATCCAATGACGCAATCTGGTAATTTATATTTTTGATTGCAATTCTCCTGATGCTGGGCATTTTTGCAGGTTTTGCGGGGGCAGTAAATTGTTTTGGCGATATCCTGTTTCTCAAGCTCTCACAATAAAATCAGCGCTTATGGAGTTCTTATATTTTGCTATTTCAGGAATTTGATGCGTGCAATAAAAACAATGATCCCTATGGCTGTTGCTGCCGCATATGCTGAAAAGGCGGAAATGAAATTTATCCCGATCCCGAGCAGCATGTTCCCGGCCAGCAGGAAAAGCGCAGGAACCGCAATTGAGAGAATGAACGAAAATGCAATCCTCTCGAAAATGTCCAGCTCATTCCTTTTCGGGAAGATTGCAAGAGAGAGCGCATAGCCGGGAATGCTTACAGCAAGCGCAATTGCGGCAATCCCCAGCAATATTGAGGCAGGATCCATAAATACCATAAAAATAGCATAGCAATAAACTAATAAACATAAATGTAATTATAATTTGGGGATGAGAGAGTGGTGCATGCTATCGCAGTTATTGGCGCGGGGGCAGTGGGGCTGCATTCCGCAATTGAACTGCTCAAGAGCGGCTGGGATGTAACCGTAATCGAGGAGCACGGGGAAGTTGGCAAGCCGGTGCAGTGCGCGGGATTGATAAGCAAAAGCGGCGCTGAAATGCTGCATCTTCCCAGTGAGGAATGCATTGTAAATGAGGTAAGGGGCGCGAAATTGTTCGCTCCGAATGGGGAAATACTGCGCATTGAGAAGAATAAATCAGTTGCCTGTGTCCTGGACCGCGCAAAATTGGACAAGACGCTTTATGCGGAAGCAAGAAAGCACAATGCAAAAATAATGCTCAATACCTCGCTTATTGATATAAGGAATGAAATGCTCTTCATAAAGCACGAGAGCCGCGGGGAAATGCTGAAAGCTAAAATAGTCATTGGCGCGGACGGCGCAAATTCGAATGTGCGGAAAATTTTGGGGATAAATGTTGCTTCCGAAAATTTATTGCACGCGTATCAGGTAACCGCAAAGGGCTCTTTTGAAAAGGATTTTGTGCAGTTGCATTTCGGGAATTTCGCCCCGGGCTTCTTCGCATGGGTTGTTCCCGAAAGCGCTGAAACTGCGCGCATTGGAATCGCCTGCTCAGGGAACAAAAATCCTAATGAGGCGCTTCAGGAATTCATGGGAAAAGCGAATTTGCAGATAAGCGATGTGCATTCAAGGCTTGCGGGGCTTATTCCTGTTGGTCCTCCGCTAAAAGAGAACCTGAAGGGAAATGTTCTATTGGCCGGGGATTGCGCATTGCAGACAAAGGCAACAACAGGCGGAGGAATAATTACGGGCTGCATTGCGTCGCTTGCCCTTAACAAAACAGTTTCCGAGCATCTCAAAAACAATGCCCCGCTTGCTAATTATTCAGGCAATTTAAGCGCGCTCAACAAGGAGCTAGCAATGCACTGGAAATTGCGCAATTATTTCAATTCCCTCAATGAGAATGACATTAATGCGCTTTTTGCAAAACTGAAAAAAGCAAGGGCTGAGGAATTCCTCTCATTGCACGGGGATATGGATATGCCGAGCAAGTTCCTTCCGAAACTTCTGCGCACCCCCTCTCTCTGGGGATTGGCGCTCAAATTGGCAATAAAATAAAAATAGCCCCCGAGAGATTCGAACTCTCGTCCCAAGGTCCAGAGCCTTGTATACTTTTGGCGATGATTGCATTATTCTTTGCAATCGTCATGGCCACTATACTAGGGGGCTTTTAACAATAAAATATATGATGGAATAAATTAAAATAGATATTCACTTGCCAAATCTTCTCTGCCTATCGCTGAAATCCCCAATTGCGCAGTCCAGGTCGCTTTCCTCAAGCTCAGGCCAGAACTTGTTTATGAAGCACAATTCGGAATAGGCGCTCTGGTATGTGAGAAATCCGCTCAGGCGCTGCGTTCCTGAAGTCCTTATAAGCAAATCTGGCTCCGCGAAATTGCCATATAAATAATTCTTGAATGCGCTTTCATCAATTTTCTCAAGCTGAAGCTGATTGTTTTTGTATTGCTCGGCTATTTTTTTTGCGGCATCGACAATTTCCGCCTGGCCATTGTAGCCTATTGCCAAATTTACAGTGTGCTTTTTGTTTTGTGAGGTCTGCTCTTCCACGGAGCGCATTTTCTTCTGCAGTTTTTCAGGGAATTGCTCAAGCCTGCCGAGGAATTTGAATGCGATTTTCTGCTCTTCAACAATCGGCCTTTCATGTATTGCATCAAGCTCGCGCCCGAATATTTTAAAAAGCGCATGCAGTTCAAGCCTGCTCCTGCTGAAATTCTCAAGCGAGAGCGTGTAGAAAGTTCCGACCTTTATCTGGGGATACTTCACAAGCCAGTCCAGCACGTCCCAGGCCTTCTGCGTCCCCAATTTATAGGATTCCAGCAGGGAGATGCGCGCCTTCTGCGCATAGCGCCTGTTCCCGTCGGGAATGAATGCAATTGATTTCAGTTCCATTATTCCACTTTAAAATCAACAAAGCTTAATTATATGTATTATCCTATTTATAATTTTATCTTGGTACAAAGCTATATAGTAAATTTTAAGATTAAATATTTAAATAACTCGCTTTTGAAGGAGCTGCGCATGAGTCAGTATTGATATACAATAAAGTTATGGAGAGCACGTATTCAGTGCCGATTGTGAGGGATTCTGCAACGATTGAATTTGTATTGGAAAAAGTAAAAGAATTATTTAACAAGGAAAATGGGCCATTGTTCTGGAAAGCTGCCTTTTTGATTAAAGAAATAGTAACAAAACATCCCTTTCTTGATGGGAACAAAAGGGCGGCAAGTGCAATTACAGATGGTTTTTTGAAGTTGAATGGGAAAAACCTTAAGCTGGCAATGGAAGATGTCAGTTTCCTTGAAGAGATAGACTCAAAAAGGCTAAAATTGAAAATTGTACATGAGTGGCTGCTTAGGAGGGCCTATTAATGTCTAGCCAGAATTCTGAAGATGTTGAGGTTCTCCCTTATTATTTGTGGGATAAGATTGAGAACTTTTTTCCTAACCATAGAATAATATTGAGCAGACAGCTATTTAAATTGTTGTGATTCAAGATGCCACTCATAAACAAAACAAAAAAGAAATTGATAATTGGAAAGGTGAAACTTGCAAAAACCCGCGCGGAGAGGATGCGCGGCCTGATGTTTTCGCGCAGGCCCGGGCATGCGCTGATTCTCTGCATGCCAAAGGAATCGCGAATCGGCTCTGCAATACACATGATGTTTGTTTTTTATCCTATTGATGTTTTGTTCCTGAATTCAAAAAAAAGGATAGTTGATAGGGTTTTGGCATTAAGGCCCTTTGCCCTGAATTATGTTCCGAAGCGCGCTGCGAAGTATGTTGTTGAGCTGCCTGAAGGGCTCGGAAAGAAAGCAGGGATTGGCGATTTGCTGCAGTGGTAAAGTTTTATTTATGCCTTTTCCGCCAATCTTTCCTCAAGCCCTTTCAGCTCCCTTTCGGCCTCTTCCTTGTCCTTCTGGCTGAAGCCGAAGAGCGCCCTTTTGATTGAGAGGAGGATTCTCAGGCTCCATTCAACTGCAATTGCAAACAGCACAAATGCAAATATCTTCCCGACAAATATTCCAAGGCCTGCAATTCTTGCCTTGATTAATTCTATTGAAAAGAATGAAGGCTCGGTAATTGCTATTGCAAGCAGCACAAGTGGAAGCAGCTTTGCGAGATCCTTTGAAAGATTTTCACTGCAGTATGCTGTAATCCTTATCGCAGACACAACAGTAATTGCAATAAAAAGTATCTGCTCCATCGGCATTCCCTTTGAAAGCATGAACAGCATCAGGGAGAACCCTGCAAACCAGATAAATACAATTATCGGAAGCACAAAACCATATTCCAAAACCCTGAGGGCAAAATTGAATAGCCTTGCCCCCTTCCCTTTTTTGGCATCCTTTCTGAACGGCGCAAGATTAAATCCAAAGGTGTCTCTTGCAGCAACAAACCTGTAGAAAGCATATATTGCTATTGCATATAGAAAAATAGCCACAGTGAAAAGCAACAAAGTTGGAAGATTGCTGCTCAGGCTTGGCAGGGCTGCATTCAGGTATTGCTGGAGAATATCAAGCATAATGAATAAATAATGCCCATCTGGAATAAATTCCTTTGCCTAAAAGCCCCTTTCAAAATATGATTTCCCTAAAAATCAGAGAGGAAAGTCAGCCACTCCCAAGCGCCAACCTTCCTCCTTTGCCTTTTTGTCTTCGTCAGAGAATTCGGGGTGATAAATTACACCTGAACTTCCAAAAACCGCATCCCGGGCAGCACCCCACTATATTACTATTTATATTCCTAATTAATCAAATAAAATAGGGAGAGCATGGACCTGAATCCTTATCTTAGAAAAAGCGCAAGCTCAAGGAGCAGAATTCCAATGCAGAGGGAAAAGTCCTGCATGGAGTGCGGAAGGGCATTGGAAGCTGACGGCTCGCACCTTTACTACCAGAGCTTCTGCTCGGAGCGCTGCAAGCAGAAATACATTGACAGCGCGAGAAGTAATTTTTAATTAGGCTTAAATAGGGGTTTGCACTTATTTCCTGAACGGCGGGATGAATGCAGAGAATAAATTTTTGGGGCGTATTTGCCATATTGCTGATTGTTTCTTTTTATGTTGTAATTGCCGGGGATGAGGATTGCGACAGCTGTTACAGCGCGCCTGTGATGACTGCAAAGTTCTTTGTTGTTGGAATGCTCTTTGTTGGCGCTGCATTTTATTATTCAAGGGCATGGGCAAGTGCTGATTCATTAATTTACAGGATTGCAAGGCAGCCAATTTCTCCAGCAGGCTACTGCACTGATGGGATGCCTGCGCAGGTTTATGGGGCAATAAAGGCAGGGGGCGGGCTGTTGGAAAGCCCCTATATGAAAGCGCCGTGCGTTTTTTACCATTACATAAAGGAGCAGTTCGTGAAGACCAAGGACAGTTCCCATTGGGAAGTGATTGAGAACAAGTCGGATTTTATTGGCTTTGATGTTGCTGACAAATCAGGAAGCATTGGAATAAGCCTGAGGAATATTGACTCCGTTCTGGGGGGCTATAAGCTGCCAAAAATTAAGGGAAACAGATTCATAGATTATTCCAACAGCGAAGTTGATGCAATAAAGTTATGCTTCCATGCGCCGGTAGCGGAAGAAAAGCAGGGAATAATCTTCAGGCACAGGGCAGAATGCAGGGTATCCGAATACGCCCTGACAGAAGGACAAAATGTGTTTGTGAACGGCTGGGTTTATTCGGAGGATGGAAGGAAATTAATTGCAGAGCATGAGGAAACCCCGCTCATAATAAGCAGGAAAACAAAGGAAGCTTACTTGGAGGATTTTGCAAAAGGCGACAATTTCTTTTATACATCAAATTTCATTTTTTTAATCGGCGGCGCAATTCTTTTTCTCCTGGCAAATTACCTGTTCAAAATCCCTTTTGAGTATGTAATAATTATTTTCCTTATTGTCCTTTTCAGGATAATTTACAGCATATACAACAGGATTGTGGCGCTTCTCCAGCGCTGCAGGAATTCCGAAAGCCAGATAATGATTGAGCTGAAGAGAAGGAATGATTTGGTTCCAATGCTGGAGAATATCGCAAAGGCATATGCGAAATATGAAAAAACGCTTATGGAGCTCATAGCAAACATGAGGGCGGGAATCAGGGGGGAGGAGTTCGGCCAAAAATTCAGCAGCTATCTTGAAAATGAGGGGAAAACAAAAACGCTTTTCGGAATAATTGAGAACTACCCAAAGCTGAGGGCAAATGAGGTGTTTCTGGATTTTGCCTACAGGCTTAAGATCATAGAAGACAACATTGCATACTTCAGGGGATTTTACAACAAAACAGTGCTGAAGTACAACACGCTCATAATGCAGTTCCCGTTCATTGTAATAGCAAAAGTTTTCCGCTGCAGA
This sequence comes from Candidatus Iainarchaeum sp., assembly GCA_018304445.1. The sequence goes on from JAGVWD010000022.1 coordinate 6,633, forward strand.
GAAAAGGAATTCCTGAAAGCAATTGAATGAGCGCAATTGAATAAATAAATTGTAATTTTTATTTTTGTTAATTGGTTTTTTTGCAACAGAAAAGTATTTAAATACAATAGCCCTATTAATTAAAGAAATTCAAGATTGTATTAATGTGGGGAAGTATAAATGGGGAGTTTCAGCAGATTTGCAATTCTGTCAGCGCTTCTAATTATTGCGTTGAGCTATGCAAGCGCTGCATTCAACGGAACCTTTGACACTGTTGATGCGAATTATTACACTGCTGATGCGAATGTAAACATCCGCGGGGTAAGCTTTGACCCTGATGGTTTGGGAGACATGAATATAGTGTTTGTTATTGTTGATGCCAACAGGACCTTGAATGTCACAACTGATGACATAAACTATTGGGGCGGAAGGGATTTGAACATCCTAGATAACAATGCCGATGGCAATAATGTAACAGCGGGAAGTGCCCAATTATGTGATGAAAATGTTTTTGCCCCCGGGGACTTAAATGCGCAGAATGACTCAAACAACTTTGCTGTTAAAGGCGATTTGAACAGCGACTTAAATGGTGTTTCTTACAAGGCAAGCGGAAAATTCGCAGGCTATTATGTGCAGGCGCGAAGGGCAATAAGCGCAACATGCATTGGAAATCCTGCTGTTTCATTTGATGTTAATTTTGTATTGCCGAAGTGGATAAAGCCCGGATTCAAGTTTGTTTATGCTTACAGGCTGAAAAAGATTCAGAGCAGCGGTCTTGTAGATACAAATTACACAGGCAATTACCTTACAGACATAAACTATGATGCCGGCAGGATACAAATGAATACGCCTATTTATATTACTCCATATATAACTGTCCTGCGCCAGGATTCAGGCGGCAGGGTTTCAGGGCTTTTAAGGCCATTTGGCTCAAGGTCTGACAATAATGTTATGCTCCGCGGAGTCGGCTTCCCAAGGGATGCAAACGTATGGATAGGCTGGAAGCAGTGGACGGGCGCAGGATATGTGAGAAAGGATATTAACATGAGGGCCGATGGGAATGGAAGCGTTTACGACTGGAATACCAAGGCTGATTATAATACCGGAGGCACTGACCAGAACAAAGGCATAGTGGCAAGGGACAATAATGGAACACTTGTGCACATTGACACAAATGACACAAACGGATTTGTGCCTGAAACCAGGGGAAATACAAATTGGGGCTTTTACAGGAATGGGCGTAATAGCGTTGTAAGGACAGGGGGCTTTGATGTAAATATATTTGTGCCTGCGGATGCAACAATAGGCGGGCCTTATGGGGACGTAATTGATGTGAACTACGCATACTCGGGCACAAGCGCTGCAAATCCCGGATCAGGGGTAATAGACATAAATGATGCATTTATGGGCGGGATGGATTCAAACTTCCACGCATTCCCAACAGTTACAATTACTGAAACAGACCAGAATGTTGTTGTTGGAATTACTGCAGGGGGATTAACAACAAGCGGCAGCGCAGCAACGTGCTCAACTACAACAATTGCACAATACATAACCATCTCGCAGGCAATGCGCGACGGAAACATTTCAGACATGAATTCTGTCTGTAATTTGGTAATTAGCATGGCTGATGCGAATATTGCGATGAATTCAGGCGTAAATATGGGCCAAGGCCCGACAAGAAGCTATGACAGCGACATGAATGGAAGGCAGGGGCAGGCAAGCATAGACACAACAGACATGCCTGAATTTGCAATTGATGCAAATATTACCCTCCTTAATGTGCGCAGCCCCTCAGGGCAGATGCCTGTGCTTGCAAGGGACGGCTTCAGGTGCCCGGTGCAATTCTGCAAGAACAGGGATAACACAACCCCTGTGAGCGCGAGCTCGCAGGATGTTTACGGGCAGCTTACATGGGTATGGAATTCAGTTACAAGGGACGGAAACATATTCTTCAGGGTAAGCACCTTCTCAACCTATGGAACTGTTACATTTGATGCAAATATTGTTTCCCCGAACGGCGGCACAACAATTTACAGGAAAGCAGATGGAAACATACTGATAACATTCAATTTCCAGGACACAAATGAATCAAGGGACAGGAGAAGGGCGGCGCTCTACTACTCTGACAACAACACCACAGGCTACAAATTAATTGTTGATGACACAAACATACTTGATTTCCTCAATAACACAGGGGTAGATGGAAACATCAGCTGTGCGGACTCAGATCTAAACCTTGCGAAAATACAGGTGTGCTCATACTCCTGGGATGCAAATGTTCCTGCAGGAGTGTACTGGATTGACCTTAATGTCATGGACTGGAATTACGCGAACTACTTGATTGATTCCTCTGACAACAATGTAATTATCAATACGCCGAAGATAAGCGTTCTATCGCCAGCCGCATTGGTTAATGGCAGCGGCACTCTTGGGGATGGAATGACAGACACAAACCTTGTATTTACTATAGATTTGAACATGCGCTATGACTTCAACTTAAACAACATAAACACAAACAGAATGTCCAACATGAACAAATTCACTGTATTTATTGATGTTGACAACAACAGAAATAACGGAATTGACGCAAACCTCTACGATGCAAACAGGGCAAGGTTCCTTGTTGATCTGAACCTGGACGCAAACGTTACCCAGCCAACATTCTGCAATACCCGCGGAAATGGCGGCCTTGACGGCAATGTAGGGCCTGGCACCGATGGCAATTCATCGGACATGAACTGCAGCTTTGATGTCAATATGTCTGTTGCACAGGTCGGGGGCAGGACTGGAAGGGTAAAGGGAGAGTATTATGTTGGAGTTGACACGAATAATTTCGGGGCGGTTTACACTGCAAGGACTGTGTTTATTGAGGATAGGAGGCCAACAGCAACAATATACAGGCCTCTTGATGCGACATCATACATTACCGGCACTTACAGGATTGATTTCAATGTGAATGATGCGGATTGGTATGACTACAACAAGTCAGATGGGAACTTCCTCTTGGCAGACATTTACTATGACACCGACAACAACCTCTTCAATGGCTATGGCACGCTTATAACAAATGATTTGAATCTTGCAACAAGGGCAAACTGCAAGCAGGACACTAACTTGGCGGACCAGAACAGCGCAGTTGATGCCAACTGCTCATACAGCTGGGACACTAGCGCATTGGCTGATGGCAATTACAATATTGTAATTGATTTGAACGAGAACAAAGTAGGGGGAACAATTGCAACTGATGCAAATGTCAGCCAGTTCAGCTTCCAGGTTGACAATTCAGCGCCAACTGCAAGCATCACATATCCAACAATTGATGGGGCGACAGTAACTTCGCAAATCATAATGACCTATGGGGGCTCAGACAGCCAGAGCGGAATAAAAACTTTCTGGGTAAGGCTTGACAGCACAGGGCTCTATACTAATAATGGGATAAATACAAGCTACACATTCTCAAGCCTTGCATGCGGAAGGCAATATACTCTTTACCTTAAATCAACGAACAATTCAGACCTGAACAGCCCGGAGAAGAGCCAGACAATCGGAACAAGCACCTGCAGCACAGGCACTAGCAGCTCAGGACCAAGCGGCGGCGGTCCGGGACCAACAACACCTACAACCACTCCGACTGAAGAGACTGTTACAACTGACACAACACCTTATGCACCGACAGAGGATGTTATTTCCGAGATACTTTACAATGCGTTCTCAGTTATTGCGCCTGCTGACGGAATAGAGGCCGCAATAGAAAGGGCAAAGGCTGCAGAGGACTTGAGCAATGTAATACGCGACATACAAGTTGTTAAGAGCACTTCAACAACCAATGTAATAACTTATTATACAAACATCTCGCTGAAGGTTGAGAATCCCGGCACAAAGAATCTGGAGAATGTGAAGGTTATTGAAATCATTCCAAAGACTGTTGCATTGAGCGCGACTGAGATTACAAGCGAGTTTGCATTCAATATACTGGTTGATGATCCTGTTGTGGAGTTCACAGTTCCCTTAATCGCGCCAGGCGCAACTACAACAGTAACATACAAAGTGCAGAAGCAGATTGATTCAAATGCAATTGCCTCATATAAGGCGCCGGTTGTAGCGGACCTGCAGGAAACTGAAGTGAGTTTGTGCGACGGCATTGATTCTGATGATTCAAACCCATGCACTGCTGATTCCTGCGACGAAACAACAGGCACAGTAAGCAATGTTGCTGTTGCTGATGGGACAGAATGCGGAACAGGAAAGGAATGCTCAGCAGGGGAATGCGTGGAAATAGCTCCTGAAGCAGAGTGCACAGAAGATGCAGATTGCGGAACAGGGGAAAGCTGCGTTGATGGGGCATGCGAAGCTGCTGAAGCGGCGGCTGCAGGGCCTGATTGGACGCTTATTGGCGGCATTGTGGTATTAATCATAATAATAGCAGGGGCAGCCTACTACTTCCTCATAATGAGAAGAAGATAGAAACCCCTTCTCTTTCTTTTTATTTTCATATTGCTGTACTCTGAGCGTGTGGCATGTTGATGCTACATAACACAACAGCCCTTATTTGTTCCTTCTTTTGATTTTTTCTGCTTCGCTGCATGCTCATGCAAAAGGTTTATTAATTCTTGCGCTCTTATATATACGACGATTGTCGTTATGTATGGGGGTGTGGGTTTTGGAGCTTGTTGTTTCTGATGCATGCGATTCCTGCGGGAAATGCCTCGCTGTTTGCAGGCACAAATTGAGCAGAATTGCGCTGCTAAAATGCATGCATTGCGCCCCGGAGAAGGCAAAATGCCTTCTTGCCTGCAGGAGAAACGCAATATATGAGGTTTCCGGGGGAATATTGGCTGTTGATATGGGCAAATGCAATGGCTGCGGGGCCTGCACTGCCGCCTGCGCCCATGGCGCAATTTCTGTTGTCAACGGAAAGGCAGTTAAGTGCGACTTGTGCGCTCCCAGTGATTTCAGGATGCCCTGCATCCCCGCATGCGGTAAAAAGGCATTGAGGCTCTGCAAATTAGATTCTGAAATAGATGAAATTGAGAAAATCCTCGGCTGGCGCGTATATAAAATCGCTGATGCAGAAAAACGGGGAATTATTGCGCAGGGGGCGAATTATGAGATAGCTGAAACAAGGGAGGGGCTTATTTACTGCATTCAGGGAATCCCCGAACTTACAAGGCAGGAGGCGCTGCTTCTAAGTTCTGTACTCTCAGAATTCCAGGAGAAAAATGAGGAGGCTGAGCCGCGCGCGCTTGAGGAAAGCCTGAGGCGCTATTGCAGGAGGAATTTCCTCGAGCTTGATTCCGAACAGCACAATTATCTGCTGAAGGTTCTGGAAATGCTTGTATTCGGATTCGGGGCGATTTCAGAATTATTAAGCAACGGGAACCTTGAGGAAATTGCGGTAATAGGGCTCGGGAAAAACAAGCCTGTTTATGTTTATGAGAGGAAATTGGGCTGGCTGAGGACGAATTTCTATTTCTGCGATGAAACAACGCTCAAGAACCTCGTAAATAAAATGTCGCGCGCAATTGGAAGAAGGCTGAGCATGCAGACCCCGAAGCTGAATGCCGCACTTCCTTCAGGGGAGAGGATATGCGCCACGATTTCCCCTGTTTCAGTTTCTGGGCCAAGCCTTACAATAAGGAAATTCAGGGAAACCCCCTTTACGCCAAAGGATTTGCTTAATACGCAGACAATTTCCGCAAGTGCGCTTTCCTTTTTGCAATTTGCGCTGCAGACTGATTGCTCGATGCTGATATGCGGAAACACGGGCTCCGGAAAAACATCAACATTGAATGCGCTTTTCAATTTCATTCCTGAGAGCGAGCGCATAATAGTAACCGAGGAAACCCCTGAAATAAACCTGAAGCACAGGCATGTTGTGAGGCTGAATGTTGCGGATGGCC
>JAGVWD010000032.1 GCA_018304445.1 Candidatus Iainarchaeum sp.
AACTATCCGCTTCCCGCCCATTCGCATCGGCCTTACCCTCACAAACTTCTATTGCGCTATTGAGTAAATATAAAACTAATATGGTTTTTATACTTACTCTCTAATACTATAATAGTGTTCAGGGCTTAATAAGATTAACTATTTCTAGTTACTGAATAAAAGTTTCACCGGCGGAATGCCCCCGAAAGCCTATATAATCCTGCCTGTGCAATGGATTTACATCAAGGCGAAAAATTATGCCAAACACAGACAACGAAATAATCGCCAAGTATGCCAAGGAAGTTAAAGAAAAGTTGCTGCAGGGCAAGCACTATAAAATCATCTTTTCAGCCGCTGCAAAACTCAAATCCCAGTACAGGAAAATTCCAATGCAAGAAGTAACCAACAGGCTCAGAAACCCTGAAAATTTAATCGTTGCAGAGCCGCAGGCAGCAAATTCTGAAGGGGAAGAAAAATACAATTGCTACTTCGGCTTTACCAGGCATTTGGCTCACAGATACGTAATCATTTTTAAACACAAGGAGGAAGAAATATTAATAGCAAGCGTCATTAAGATAGAAAGGCAATGGCAAAAGGAGGCTGAGAAGCGTGTCCATGCTGAAAACAAAAACAGAATGCAATTATGATGAAGAAAATGACATTCTTTTTATTTACAGGGCAGATAGAAGCCCGAAGGCAAGCATTGAATTGGACAAAAACCTAGTCCTGGATCTTGATGCAAAAGGAAGCGTTTGCGCCGTAGAAATATTTGATGCCATTAAAACATTCTCCGGATTGTCGGAATTTGGGACATCGGCCAATTTCTTTAGGAATATAAAAGTTTGCAAATTAACTTCAAATCAGATAGGCAACTTGCAGCGCTTAAAAATTTATGTCCTCAGCATAGCCGGAAATACCAAACAAGAAGTTGAAGTTCCGTTAATTGCTTCGATAGGCGGCTACAGAAGCCCGGCTATTCGCTACGCTTAGATTTGAAGCAGCATCAATAGTGGATTAAGTGATGGAATATGAGCGAAGAACTTAAAAGAATTTATTATGATGCGCTGCGGCTAAAAAACATCATTCTGGAAAACAAAAATATTGAAATTCTGCTATACCTTGCAAAGTACAATCCAAAGGTCAGCGAACAAGATCTAGAAAAAAAATTCGGAAAAGATGCCCTTAAAGGTCTTAGGGAATTAAAAAATATTAGCCTTGTAAAAGAGGAAGGGAGCAATCTTTTCTTGACCAATGAGGGAATATTCCAAGTTGAAGGTCTCTTGACAATGGCTGTTTAGATTCACCGGCGGAATGCCCCCGAAAGCATTTAAATTCAGTTTTTGCTTCAATCCTGGAATGCTGCGGATTTACCTTGATTCAAATGTTTTTATTGCTTATATAAAAAGCGACATGGGAAAGCCGTATAAGTTAATGTACAGGGATGTTGAAGAGTTCTTCAGGCAATGCCCCCAGAACTATGCCATTGTTTTATCGGATTCTGCTTTTGAGGAAATTAAAAAATATGCTTATTATTCTGAAGAAGCAGTGATGGAATTTTTCAAAGGGCTCGAAATTAAAACAGAAGTTGTTGCTGTTGGGAAAAATGATGCCAGATTGACTTCAGAGCTGTGTAAGAAAGGAATGCACGAGGCAGATGCGTTGCATGCTGCGCTCGCAATTAATTCAAAATGTGATATCCTGCTAACCTTCAATAAAAAACATTTCAGGATAGTTCAAAATTTCATAGCTGTAAAAGAGCCAAATGAACTAATGGAGTGAGAAGCCTTTTTCCTTTAGGAATTCCTCGGCAAATTTATCCCTTTCTTTCCTTGTCGGCAGCCTTATTTTCACCCCATGCCTTTCCGCATTTTCCCTTGCCTTTTTTGCAAGAGCGCGCATTTTAAGCACCCTGAAGTCCATCACCTTGCTCCTTACGGCATCCCTGATGAATTCGTTCCTCGAGCTGTAGAGCTTCTCCTTTTTGATTATCCCATCAACTTCCTTTATGAGAGCAGGCTCAACATTCATCACATATTGCTGCATAAGTATCCCTTTGGTCATTAATATTAAAGTTAATATTAACTACAATTTAAAAGCCTTTCTTTTGCAGGGCAGAATCCTGCATAAATGGTTTATAAGGTTGTCCAGCATAGATAATAAAGGTGTTCAAAAATGGGCATTTTCGGGAAAATTTTCGGGAAAAAAACTGCGGGCAAAGCCGAAGCGCATGAGGAAAAGCCGGTTGAAATTGCCCTTCTGGATATTGAAAAATGGCTTGAGGAAAAAACCTCCCCGCAGCGGAACGGATTTGACAAAAAGATAATGAGCAAATTCGCGGAAATAAAGGGGACAGTGCAGGAAATCAGGCTGCAGCTTGATGAGATTTCAGGAAAGGAAATTTCCACTGAGGAAGGAAATAAAAGATTAAGGAAAATTGTTGATACGAGCAAGCAGGGCATGCTGAGGAGCATGCACACTCTTCTTGAAAGGCTGAAGCCGCCGCAGACCTCCGACTACAAGGCATTGAGCGACTACTGCAATAATTCAAGCAGCCTCCTTCAGGCGGAGATTTCAGCATTCGGGAAGAACATAGCATACACTGGTATTCTTCTCCAGGCCGAAGTGAAAAAAATCGGGGAACTGATAAATGCGCTTGCGCGGCAGTTCACTGAGATTAGGGAAATTTTTGGGGAAAGCGGTGTTATGTATATTCCTCAAATCAGGCAGAAAATCAGGGAAATTGAGGCCGAAATCTCAGCAAAAAAGGCGCTTCAGGATTCCCTCCCAAAGATTGAGCAGGAGATTGCGCTTCTGGAATCAGGAAAAGAGGATGCGATAAAAAGCGCCAATGCGCTTAGGGTTTCAGCGGATTATGAAGAACTGCAGGCACTCCAGGAAGGGCGCGCAAAACTGCTTTCGCAAAAGCAGGCCTTGAAGGAAAAGATCCTGCAGATGCTTGCGCCTCTTGAGAAGCCCCTGAGGAAATTGCAGAACCTTTCCGCAAACAGGCAGTTTGCTCTTGCAAGCAAGCAGGAGGAGAATGCGCTGAACCAGTATTTGGTCAATCCACTTCTCGCAGTTGCAGGGGATGCGGAAGCAAAAATTTTGAAGGCTCTTCTCAACTCCGTGCAGCAGGCAATGGATTCCGGCATGATTGATTTCAAGGATGAAAGGGAAAAAGAAAAGAAATCCCTGGCAGTTTCCGAGCTCTTGCAAAGCGCCTCCCCCCGGCAGGAATTCAGCTCATATCTGGAACTGAATGAAAGGATTGCGCAGGCTGAGAAGGAACTTCAGGAGAGCAGCATAGCTAGGCGCATTTCCGATGCGGAAGAAAGTGCAAGGCAGATTGAGCGCAATGTGCAGGAAATGAATGCCGCGCTTGCAAGGGAGCAGGCTTCATTGCAAAAAAAGGAGCAGGAGATTTCCGGAACGCTTCTGCATCTTTCAGAACTTGCCTCAAAGGCCGCGAATGAAAATATAAAAGTGAACATTCAAAGTTAATTCGCCCTTTGACGTAAAAATAGATATATTTAAATAATCAATTGCACATAAAATCCAGCAAGGCAAGAGAATGACAAAGGCGCTTTTTTATATTGAAGGCGAAAAGGTGCAGCACGTTGGCTTAAGGCTTATTGTTACGAATAAAATAATTCACGCAGGCTTTACAAGGGGCGGCGCCTTTAATATGCCGGATGGAAGGGTAGAAGTGGTTTTGGAAGGCGATAAGGAAATGATTCAGGCAATTCACAAAGAGATTAAGGAGCACCTTATTGATTGGCTGAAAGAAAGGGCCAAAGACGAAGAGGAACTTAAAAAAATTACAAACCCGGCAATTAAAAGGGTTACTGATTTGGAATTCAAAGAGGATCTGCTGGTTCTGGATGTCGGCCTGTTTTCCCATTCCCTGACATTTGACCAGATTTATAAAGGCGTGGATGTTTACAAGGATCTTACTTCTGCAATAAAAGAGCTGAAAGACGGCATAGCGCATATTGCGGAAAGATGAAGCTGATTAAAGCTCCGAATGGTTTATATTGACAACCTTGTCGCAGAAAAGGCTCATCATCTCTGTAGCGCCTCTCTTGTCGCCCTCTTCCACCATGAGCAGAACGCCCTTCAATTTCCACTTCCTTATCATCCCTATCATGAAGTGCGTAAACTTTCCCACAGGCTCCTTGTCATAATAAACAAGCAGCGTGCTTATTGAATCAAAAATCATGAATCTCTGCTCCTCCTCATTTCCGATGCTGAGAAGCTTCTGGAGCGCTGTCGTAATCTGCGCTAATGCCTGGGGTGAATCCACAAATATGCAGTTCTTTCCAAGCCCCTCGGTCCTCCTTCCGGTTAATTTGCTTATGCAGTCAATGAAATAAATTTTTTCCGTGTCAATTCCCTCATCCTCAAGGTTTTTCAGCAAATCCTCATAGGGCTTGTTCAGCGTAAGGTAAATTCCCGGGAGCCTGAGATTCTGCGTGTAGTATTTCACAAGCTCGATGCTAGTTGTTGTGTAAAGCTCCGGCTTAATCAGCATCAGCACCATGTAGCTTTCAAGGTTCCCATCAAGCTCGCCCTGAAGCTGCAAAGCAATCCTGTGCTTCGGGCTTAAAATATCAGAAACCTCCTTGCTTACCCCATATGTTTCCATTTCGCCTGAGGGCTTTGCAAGCTTTATTGCGCGCTCGACTTCCTCTTCGCCCTTTGCCTGCTGCTTCTTTTTGGGCATGTTATATCTCCTCGAAGAGCTCCTGCTCCGAAAGGACCTTTACCCCTTCCTTGCTTATTTCAAGCGGATGCAGCTTCTCGGAAATTTTGGTTCCGCGCATCTTCAGTATGCCGATGCTCCTTACAAAGCGGTTTTCCAGTTTTGTGTGGTAGAGAAGTATTACCCCGTCTGCAACATATTCCTCCAGCCCGTAAAGGCTTTTTGCGCGCTCCATTGAAAGCTCGTTCGTTATTACTGTTGTGACATTCATCCTTTTCAGCATTTTCCCAAGGCCAAGAATCCTTTTCCTCGCCTCAAGCTCTGTCTTGAAATAGAGCCTGAAAACAACCCCCGGGTCAATGACAAGCCTTTCCGCATTGATTGAGGAAACAGTATCCTCAATTGTTGTCAGCAGCTTGTCAAAATCGTAGAGCTCAACGTTTACAATCTTTATTTTCTTTTTTGCAATCAACTCCTTGAAATCCCAGTCAAAGAGCGTTGAGAACTTCTCAAGCTCCTCCACATCCTCCTCAAGGCTTATGAAAACGCCATTCTCATTGAATTTTGTCGCGCCCTCATAAAGGAACTGCAGGCACAGGCACGTTTTTCCGCTTCCCGGATCCCCAGACATAACAACAAGGTTTCCCTTCGGGATGCCGCCCCCTATCAGCTTGTCCAGCCCCACAAGCCCTGTTTTTGTCCTTTCAAGGTCAGCAGCCATTCCAATCACTAAATATTATTCAGCACCAATATAAAAAGGTTGGGGATTTGGGGATTAAAACAGCAGGTTACACGAGCTTGACAACCTTGTCGCAGAACTGCGCAAGCATCTCCAATGCATTCTTGTTCTCATTGGTCTGGACAGCAAGGAGAATCCCCTTTGTTCCCGGGTTTTCCCTTAAATTGTTTGCAAGGAAGTGCGTGAATTTCTCCACGGCCCTGTCCTTGTTGTAAATCAGCAAAGTGCTTACTGAATCAAGTATCAGGAATTTTTCCCTGCCCTTTATTTTATCCATTGCCTTGTCAAGCGTTACGCTCAGTTCTGTAAGGCTGTCAGGCGAATCAACAAATACGCAGTTCTCCTCTTTCTGCGCCTCCTCCCCGGACATCTGCGTAACCATGTCAATGAATGTCAGATCCTTCAAATCCACTTTGTGCGAATCAAAATGCTCTTTGAGGTTTTTGTAGGGCACATTTCCGGTTATGTATACTCCGGGAAGCTTATTCTCGTGCTTGAGTATTTTCACAAGCTCTATGTTTGTTTCCGCGAATTTTTCAGCATCCACAATAAGCAGCGCAACAAAATCATCCTTGAGGCTTGTGAATTCCTTTCTTATGAGCGCCTGCAATCTCTTGCTCATCCCCCCATGCCTGTCTTTTTCATTACCCATTGTTCTCTCCCTAATAATTATTATCCGAACATGTTTAAATCACTTGTGATAAAAAGAGAGATTGATTAAAATAAAGCAATGAAAAATCAGAAGTTAAGGAGGGGTCTGGATTAACCTAAAACTGGGGGAACCTTAGGTTCCCGTGGTTTGGCGTCAGGGAACGCCGGCGTCAAAGCCCAAATGCTCCCGAAGGAACAAAGAGGTAGCTCCGCCGGCATTCTTTTAGGGCAATGCAGACATCAAAGTCTTACAAATTCCGAAGAATCTGCACGAAACCTCTGTCCGCTTGCCGAATTAATTGTTTCTTTGCATGCTTTTATTGTTTGCCTTTTCGCTTTCCGAACAATTTTCCGCCTTTTCCTTGAAAATCCTTATGCTCGGCACAAAGGTTTAAATATGAGTTTGAAGGATATAAGAACACGGAGGTACTGAAAATGGCGGACCTTGAAAAAATCGGCGGCTACGCATTTCTGCTCGGTGTGGTAATTGCAGTGATAGCGGGGCTCTTGGTTTCATTGGAAGCAGTTGCAGCGAATGCAGCTTGGATTACGTTAGTATTGGTAATCCTCGGTTTGATAGTAGGCTTCCTGAACATCAAGGACAAGCAGGTTACGAACTTCCTTGTAGCGGCAATAGCATTGCTCGCACTCAGCATATCAGCTGGCGGTCTAGTAAGTCTGGGAACTGTTGAAGTTCTTATACCATTAGCGGCTGTATTGGTTGCTATGGTCGGAAACGTCGCAGTATTCGTAATGCCGGCAGCATTGATAGTGGCGCTGAAGGAAGTATACAATATAGCATCAGGCAAGTAAGTTTTTTTTGAAAACTTGCCTGGTTCTTTTTCTTTATTATTTTTATTGCCTGAATTTCCCGAACTGCGCAGCCAGGGCGCGCAGCCCGGAATAAGAAACATTTATATAGGGAAAGGGCATTTATTATGTTAATTCCATACAATTTTCCAAACAATTAATATAAATTAAAAGGAGGATAAAGATGCTAAACAAAAAAGGACAGGCTGCTTTGGAATACCTGATGACATACGGCTGGGCACTTGTTGTAATAGCAATAGTGATTGGAGTGCTTATCTTCATGG
>JAGVWD010000033.1 GCA_018304445.1 Candidatus Iainarchaeum sp.
ATAAGCGCGGGCTTTCCCCAGCGCTTAACCAGGTCAACCACAAATTCCTTATTTTGCTCCCAAAATTCCTTTACAACCCTTATTGCAAACTCCAGATCATTCGGAATCTCAAATCCTATTTTTTCCTGAATATTGCGAGAAACCTCAAAGCGCCTTGACATCTCATCCTTTGCCTGCTGCATGTCCGCGCACAGCGCATGGCAATCCGGCATTGTGAATGCCCTTAAGCGCCTCAATCCTGTAAGCTCACCGGATTGCTCTACTCTAAAGCTGTATTTTGTCATTTCAAAAATCTTAAGCGGCAGCTGCTTGTATGAAAAGTTCGCATCATGCAGCATGAGGAACTGCCCAAAACACGCGCTGAATCTCAGAAATACGTCCTTGTTCGGGGTTTTGATTGTATATTGCCTTGCTGGAAATCTCTCCAGATATTTTTTAAGCGAGGGATGCGCATAATCATACATTATCGGGCTTTCAATTTCAACCGCGCCGTATTTGTGCATCTCATCCGAAACAAATTCCTCAAGGAGTTTTTTCACCAGTTTTCCATTAGGGGGATAGCGCATGTTTCCCGGGTCTGAGCCGCTTTCATAATCCGCAATCTCCAACTGCTTCATCATTTTTACATGCGGAGGCTCCTCCTTTGCCACCTTTACCTTCGCCATTTCGTAGTTAGCGAGCTTCTCAAGGCCTTTATAATTCCCGAAATTGAAGCCAGCAACTTTCCCATTTTCATTCCTTATTTCATTCAATTTTCCATCCGGCTCGAGCACAAACCAGCTTGATTTAAGCGTTTTTTCAGCCTTCACTGCTGTTGACTCAACTTCCTTCTTCGTTTCAGCGGTTATCTGCCTGCTCAATTCGCTTAATGGATGCCCCTTGCACGCAATTTCAAATGCCTTGTAATATCCGAAAGGGCTTTTTACAACCTTATAGTTCTGCTTTGCAAGCGCCTGCTCTGCAAGAGCCATTATTTTTACAGCAGTTTCAGGCCTGCTGGGCTTTTTACCGAAAAGCAGATGCACATAAGGATAAAGGACAATATTTTTCTCCTTGAGATTCTGCGCAACGCCTGCAATTTCCTTCACAAGGTTTTCTGCTGTTCCTTGGGGATTCGCATCATCCTCCTCAGCAAAGCTCATAAAACAAACAAGGCATTTCTTCAGCTTCGCGCTCTTTTCCTTGGGCGCAAGAGGCTCTGCAAACCTGGTTTTCTCCCCCGCCTTGTAATTCAGCTTGTCCGAATGTATGAATAGCACGTTCATTCCGCAGCACCACAAATATGATAAAGCCAAATATTTAATATATTATCATGAACGCCTCCCCAAGCGCAGAGCTTTGCGTAAGGTGCAAAGGGCGCCTTTACTGCGGCATGCACTACTGCCCGATACTTGAGCGCTATAAGAGCGCAAAGAGAATTACTTCCGAAATAAAGGGAAATGAATTTTCTGGGAACTCCCCCCCAAGCGTTTTTGTTTCATGGCACGATTATCCAAATATTTCCTTCGCGCCGATGTCTCCCCCGAAAGTAATGGAAAACGCGGATTTGCTTGACAATCCCGAAAAATGGTATGGCATTGCGCAGGAGGAGATTATTGCCTTCAGGGAAATCCTCATAAGAAGCACAAAGAAGTTCAATGCGCTTTCCGCTTCCAATCCTTCATACGAACTTTCAGAAATGCAGGAGATGGTAATGGCTTCAAAGCCCACGGAAGTTGAAATAAAGCTGAAGTACGCTCCAAAAATTGAACTTGAATTTGATGCAAGCGCCGCTCCCTCAGGTCCTGTTGCTCCGCTTGAAAAATTTACACTTGCAGAAAACCCGAAAATCCCCAAGGACATTGATTATGCGGTAAGCGATTTTGATTTGAAGGCAAACTCCGCGCTTCAGGAACTGTACAAGAAGGAAATTCCCGTGCATACGCTCTACAAGCTCCTGAGCGCAGGGTTGTTAGGAATACAAAAGCAAAGAAAATTAACCCCGACAAGATGGTCCATAACTGCAACCGACAGCAACCTCAGCAACGCAATGATTTCGCGAATAAAGGAATTTTCAAAAATTGATTCTTATTTGCTCTTCAATTCAAACTATTTGGATAATAATTTCTATGTTTTATTGCTCCCAAGTGAATGGCAGTTCGAGCAGCTTGAGGCATGGCAGCCCGGAAGCCCCTGGGCAGGAAATGCTGAAACTGCATTCATTATTTCAGATTATGAGTTTTACAAAGGGCGCACAACATACGCTGACAATGTAACAGGCGCATATTACTCCGCAAGGCTTGCAGTCTGCGAATATCTGACGCAGAAAAAGAAGCAGGCAGGCGCAATAATTTTCCGGGAGATAGGGTCAGAGTATAAAATTCCGCTGGGTGTTTGGGTTATAAGGCAAACAATTAGGAATGCTATGGAGTCAAAACCTTTGAATTTTTTAGATAGAGATCTTGCACTAGCCTATATTGGAACAAAATTAAGAATACCGATTAGAATGTGGATTAAAAAAAGCAGAGTACTGGATCAATTATTCCACCAAAAAACTTTACATGATTTTACTCCATAAATCTGCATGGTTATTGTGTTTACCGATCCTATGAATAAATCCTTGGTTTTCTAATGCCCTCAAATGTTCACGCAATGAGGACGGAGCAATATTTATTTTTCTACAAAGATCAGTAACTGTTTGATTTTGCTTTGTTAGTGTATTTACTATCTCATTCTTTGTAACTCCATAATCTTTTGTTTTCCAAAGGCGTATTTTTCTTCTGACAATATCACTCAGTTTTTCACTTTTATGAGCCAAGCCACAAGTTTGAAACTCATTCGTAATAGCATTAATGTCCGCATTGAATTTTAGTGCGTCTTTAACCGAAATATATATCCTAAAATCTTTCGGGGTGTTTTTAGATTTTTTTCTAGGACCATAACAACAATACCCCAAGCTTAGAATGATTTCCTTTATATCTTCTAGCAATTCTTTATTACTAGAGTATATTTCAATTGTATCTCCAATGTGCCCCTCATCTACTATAAAAGCAGTTAGCCCTGCCACTAAAAATGATTTTGGAAGCGCCTTAATCTCTTCCGGAATTCTTGTAGTCCCTAGATAGTGCTTAGCTAATCCAAAATAATATTTATAGAATTCTATAATCACTTTAGGAATAATTACCTTAGAATCTTTTAGAGTAATTTTACTTACGCTAAAATTACCAAAACAATTTCTCAATTTGGATAGGAAATTCGCTAAACCAACCTCATTCTTCTGCCGATAGTGGGATGTTTGCCCCCTGTCGCCAACGCATCCATCGCCATATAAATGAAAAATAACCGATACCAATTCAGGGGTCAAAAGTAGAGGAAATTTCATTTTGACAGAGGTTCCTCTGCCTCTCGAATTGCAATACTCCAGCTTTCTTTCAATTTCTTGCATTACCTCGTTGTCTTTACTTATGTTATTGGATAAAACCTTTGAAATTTCTAGAGCCACCCATAAAGGAATATTTCTTGTCCTCTTTCTTGTCTTTTCAACCCCCATTCTCCAATGTGAAAGTGCCCCAACACTATACCTTTTTTCTAAACCATATAATCTGCCTTGTTTGTTGAGAAAGCTTATTGCAGCTTTCCAAGAGCGGAAACTATCTATAAAATCTCTGATCAGAGGCGTTCTGTATTTATCATTTATTCTCAAGTAAGTTTCTGTTGGCGGAAAATCCCAAACATGTATTTCTTGATATTGCATAAATAATACCAATTTGAAGTAGTTATAAATGATTTCGGGACCAAATCGCCACTGAATCAATTCAAAATTCAGGATTCCGATGAAATTCTGGAAAAGCAAATCAGCGCTCCTTGACGCGCACCTCAAGCAGAAAAGAATGAATGAGTGGTTCTAATGCGCCCTTAAAAACTTCTCTGCCGCCTCAATAACACTCTTTTCATCAGCAATATCTTCTTTCAGCTTAGCCAGCAACAAACCAATGGTCAGCTTTATTATTTTTGATTCCTCCAATCCCGCCTTTCTTGTTCTTAAAAACAGGCTATTGAATTCCCTGTCAAAATTGTTCAATGGTTTTTCTGCAAAAGCAATCCTTTTCTTCATAACGCCAATAGTTTTTAGCGAAGATGCCTTTTCCGCGTGATTTACAGGAATTCCACTCTTAATATTATTAATAGTCTCATTTATAACTGCTAAATCGAATTTCTGCTCACGCCACATCTTTTTTATGTCTGCGTTGAACATTTCAATTCGTTTGTTTAATCCATTTACCCTAGGTATAAATTTCATTATAATTCTGCTCTTCTGCGCACCAATCTCAAAATTAGTTTTCAATCTGCGCCTTTTCGGAATTTCAGCAGGCATTTTATTTCCCCGCATATTTCATGAACTGCGCCAGCAGCGCTTCTAATTGAATGCGCTCGTTAGCGCCTTCCACAATCCTGAAATTATACTCTCCAATAATATCAATCAGCTCAATCTTAGTTTTGCTGTCAATTTCAGTTTCAGGCATTTCCAAAAGTTCGCGGTACAGCTGCACAATAATATCCTCTCCACTCATTCCATGCTCATAAAGCAGCGCATCAAGCTTCTGCCGCGCCTCCAGAAAATTATGCTTCAAAATGAGATTTATCATTTCCTGAATTTCAACAGGCTTTGCGCGCGATGCAACATTGTATATCGTGTCCTCGTCAATTTTTTTCCCAAGCGAAGCGCCGGCCTGAAGTATATTTACTGCCTTTCTCAAATCCCCCTCGCTCACATAAATCATTGCCTTTACTGCCTTTTCATCCATCTGCAATGCTTCTTTCCCCGCAATATCCTGCAGCTTCTCCTCTATGTGCCTTGAGCTAAGCGGTTTAAAGCGGAACAAAACACATCTGCTTTGCAGGGGTTCAATAATGCGGCTTGAATAATTGCAAGAAAGCACAAACCTGCAGGTCTTTGTGTAGCGCTCCATTGTCCTGCGCAGCGCCTGCTGCGCATCTGCTGTAAGCGCGTCAGACTCATCCAGAAAAATTATCTTGAATTCGGTATTGAAAGCGAGAGTGCGCGCAAAATCCTTTATGGTGGAGCGAACAACATCAATGCCCCTCTCATCCGATGCATTCAATTCGAGGAAATTCCTCCCCGTTTCATTCCCATACAATTCCCTTGAAAGCGCAACCGCTGCGCTTGTCTTTCCTGTTCCTGCGGGCCCGGAAAACATGAGATTCGGCATGTTCCTGTTTCTCACGTATGCCTCCAGGCGCTTTACTATCTCATCGTGCCCTATTATGTCATTGAGCCTCTGTGGCCTGTATTTTTCCACCCAGGGAAGATTGTCAGCAATCATAAGCACCAAAATAATTAGCGTAGGGAACACTTTTAAAGTGTTTGCAGAAGTATTTGTAATATGAATTTCAACTATGCCGCAAAGCTTGCAGCGCTGTTCATTTTCTTCTATGCAGTCCTTTTCGTCATTTCAAACCTCATCAATCTCGGGCTGACGGCATGGTCAAACAACCCGATGTTCTGGCTCATGCCCTTTGTGGGCTTCTTTTTTGTGTTCATTGCAATTGACTACATTGACAAGTATCTGGAAATAAAATTCGCAAACACGGTTTTCTTCCCGCTTGCCTTCATAATTGCGTGCTTCATTTCCTTCTGGGTTGTGCTTTACGTATATATAGGCAATACCGCCCAGCTCTCAGGCCAGGCTGCGGTTGTGTTTGACTTCTGGGAGAGGCTGAGGGCCAGCGCATTCCTGCTTTTCACTTTCTCGGGGCTTTTCGGCTGGGCCTCAAAAATCGCAATGGACAAAATAGGCAAATGATTCATCAGAAGCTGCGTTTCCCCAAACTTCCTCATTTTCAGGAGAAATTATGCCAACCTCAAAAACGTTTTACCTTGAAACTTACGGCTGCGCGTTCAACAAATCCGATTCTGAAATATTGCTGGGGTTCCTTAAGCAGCACAATTTTTCCACTGTCCCGCTGAAAAAGGCGCGCTGCATAATAATCAATTCCTGCGCCGTAAAGGAGCCCACTGAAAAAAGGATGCTCTGGCGCATTGGCGAACTGGACAAAATTGCGGAAAAAAGCGGCGCAAAGCTGGTTGTTTATGGGTGTTTGCCAAAAATAAATGCAAAAGCAATAGCTGAAATTTCAGGGAAAATAATCCAAATCGGGCCGGATCTGGGGGGGCTTGCGGATTATTTCCATCTGAATCCCGCGCAGAATGAGCTGGAAATCCCCGAGCAGCGCGCAAACAAATTCATTTCCATAATTCCAATATGCAAGGGCTGCCTGCAGAACTGCGCATACTGCTGCACTAAATTTGCCCGCGGAAAACTGAAAAGCCAGGATATTTTGGCAATAAACAAGCGCTTCCGCAATGCAGTAAGGCGCACAAAAGAAATATGGCTCACAGCGCAGGATTGCGCGGCCTATGGCTTTGACATAAAAACAAACCTTGCGGAATTATTGGAGGTTTTATTGCAAAACAAGGGCGGCTACAGGATAAGGATTGGGATGATGAATCCCCGGCATCTCATGAAAATTTATGATGAGTTCATTGCGCAGTTTGCTTCTCCGCGCATATACAAGTTCCTTCACATCCCACTGCAATCCGGCTCCGATAGAATATTAAAATTAATGGGAAGGGGCTACAGCGCAAATGATTTTATGAAATTGGCAAAGAACTTGAAAAGGGAATTCCCAGAACTTGCATTAAACACAGACATTATTGTGGGCTTCCCATCAGAAACTGAACAGGATTTCAGAAAAACAATCGGAATAATAAAGCGCATAAGGCCTGACATTGTGAACATTTCAAAATTCGGCGCAAGGCCCGGAACAAGGGCAAAGGAAATGGAACTGCAAGTTGATGGCGCAATAATAAATAGGCGCTCAGCGCTGCTGAGCGGAATATGCAGGGAAATCGGGCTTGAAACTAACAGGGAAATGATTGGAAAAAAAGCCCGGGTCCTGGTTTCAGGAAAGGGCTCAAAATCCGGCTTTATAGGCAGGGCGGAAAACTACAAGCCGGTTCTGCTGCGCAAAAACCTGCTTGGGAAGTTTGTCAATGTGAAAATAACTGGCGCAAAGCAGAACTATCTGGAGTGCGAACTGCAGAAAAGTTCTCTAACAAATAGTTAAGCTTAAGAATATCCAACACCTTTATTGTAATGT
>JAGVWD010000034.1 GCA_018304445.1 Candidatus Iainarchaeum sp.
TGGGAATTTTGTCGGGAAATGCAGGGAATACGCAACGCGCCATATTGATGTGATGAACGGGGAGTTTGAAAATCTGGGGGTGTGGATGGACTGGAAAAACCCTTATTTAACGCTCAGCAATGATTACATTGAGGCAATATGGTGGACTTTCAAGAAAGCTGAGGAGAAAGGGCTTCTCTATTTGGGAAAATACCCTGTGCACGTTTGCCCGAGATGCGAAACTGCTGTTGCGTACAATGAAATTGAGTATACAAAACAGACTGATACAAGCATTTATGTGAAATTCAAAGTGAAGGGAAATGAAAATAAGTATTTGATTGTATGGACCACTACCCCCTGGACGCTTCCCGGAAATACAGGAGTTATGGCGCATCCGCAGTATGAGTATGTTGAAGCGGAATTAAGCAACGGGGAAACATGGATTGTTGCAAAGGAACTGGTGCAGAAATTGATGGCTTCGATTGAGGCGGCATACACAATAAAAAGGGAATTCAGGGGAAGCGAATTGAAGGGCTTGCATTATGAGAGTCCAATTGCAAAAAACATAAAATTGAATCTGAGCGATGCTGAGCGGAATAACGCATACCGCATAATAATGTCAGAGCGCTATGTTAATCTGGAGGAAGGGACAGGGCTGGTGCATACCGCGCCCGGGCACGGGAAGGAGGATTATGAGGAGGGAAAGCGCGCAGAACTTCCAATGCCGAGCCCTGTTGCAATTAACGGCCTTCTTACTGAAGAATCAGGAAAATACTCCGGCAAAAAGGCAAGGGAAGTGGATTCTGAAATTATTTCTGATTTGGAAAGCGGGAATGCGCTTGTTCTAAAGCACGCTTATACGCATGATTACCCAATATGCTGGCGCTGCAAGAGCCCATTGCTCATGCTTTCATTGCCGCAGTGGTTCTTCAGGGTTTCAGGCATACAGAAAAGGATGCTTGAGCTGAATTCAGAAACCGCCTGGAAGCCGGAATGGATGCAGGACAGGATGAAGAACTGGTTAGAACAATTGAGCGACTGGCCTGTTTCAAGGGCGCGCTACTGGGGAACCCCTCTTCCCATATGGGTCTGTAATTCCTGCGGAAAGAGAACTGTAATCGGCTCAATTGAGGAACTGGAAAAATTGTCAGGGCAGAGAATAAATGATGTGCACAAGCCGGGAATTGATGAAATTAGAATAAAATGCGCCTGCGGAAATGAAATGAAGCGCGTTCCAGAAGTTCTGGATGTTTGGTTTGATTCGGGGGTTAGCAGCTGGGCCGCGCTTGGATACCCGCAGTCTTCCTCCCAGTTCAAAAAATTCTGGCCTGCTGATTTGAATATTGAAGCTACGGAGCAAGTAAGGGGATGGTGGAATTCGCAATTGATACTTTCAACAATCGCATTTGACAAGGCGCCATATAAAACAATTGCAGTCCATGGAATGGTTCTTGGAATGGGAAAGAAGAAAATGTCAAAAAGCCTTGGAAATATTGTGCAGCCTTCGGAAGTTATAGAGAAATACAACAGGGATTATCTGCGCTTTTATTTGGCATCAACCTCAAAAGGCGAGGATTTGATATTTGATGTTGAGGAATTCAACGAGCTGAACAGGTTCTTCGGGATATTCTGGAATGTTTTTAATTTTGCGGAAATGTACCTGCAATTGAAGCCGGAAACTGCGCATAAGGGGAAAATAAGCGCAAAAGGATTGCAGATTGAGGACAAATGGCTTCTGAGCAGATTGAATTCATTAATTGAGGAAACAACAAATGCATATAATTCCTATAATTATCCGAAGGCGTGCAGCGCAATAACGAATTTTGTGATGGAGGATCTGAGCCGAACATACATAAGGTATGTTAAGGAAAGGATAGGAAGCAGAACCCAGGGCGCTGTTGAAAACACAATCGGAACTGCGATAATTTCCCTGCTTAAACTGCTTGCGCCAATTGCGCCGCACATAACAGAATATTTGTACCTGCATCTGCGCTCAGGGAAAATGCCTGAAAGCCTGCATTTGCTGCAGTTCCCTGAAATAAATAAGAAATTGATTGATTTGAAGCTGGAAAAGGAATTTGCGCTTGCAAAGGAAATTACGCAGGCCGCGCTTGCGCTCAGGGAGCAGAATAAATTAAAGCTCCGCTGGCCTTTGCTTGAATTGGCAATAAAAACAAAATCCGGGAAGGAATTGCAGAAAGTGAAAAAAATGCTTGAAGTTGCGTGCAATGTGAAGAAGGTGAATGAAACTAAAATTGAGCCTGAAGGAAATTATGCCAGAGTGCAAGCGGGAGAGATGACAATCTGCCTTAACCTGAATGCTGATGAAAAACTCAAAGAGGAGTGGGAATTGCGCGAGTTGCTGAGGCGCATACAGGAAAAAAGGAAGGAAATGAAGCTTCTCCCAAAACAAAAGGCGCGATTGCTGATTGACTGCAATGATGCAAAGTTCCTGCAGAAATACAGGGGCGCAATTGAGAAGGAAACAAATACAAAACTCAGAACCGAAAAAGGCGCGCATGAAATGGAGCCGCTTATTGCAAGAAAATTTTATATAGGGATTGCGGGGTAGGCGTGTATTATGAAAAAACAAAGCAGGCCCCTGATAAGAAAATATGCAGCCCGCGGTATAAAGAGAGTAAATAAGAATAAGTTATTGGTCCGGAAGGGATGCCTTACAACCGATATGTTTGTGCATAAATTGGCTACGACATATGGCTTGGAAGCGGATAGGCAGCGTATTGAGTTCTTTTTAGGCAAACTCCGTGGGGTGAAAAGGGTTTTTGTCGGAAAAAAGCCATATCTGCTCATACCTGAAAGTGCTTTGGAGGCATATGTTGAACATTACAAAGGCTATTCCTTGGAAGAAGGCAGGGAGTTGGCAAAACTAAAAAAATCGCTGAGAAAGGCAAATGAGGAATTGGTGAGAATTAACTCAGACCAAAGGCTTAAGGGGCAGAATCCGGCGAAATGGACTACGGAGCAGGATGCTGCGCAAAAAGAGGTTTACCGGCTTGGCGGGAATATAAATGAGATGGAAAAGAATCTTACAGTGAAGGCTGAATTAAAAAGGCTTAGATATTGAAGTATGGGTTTTGCATAACGTGATTTTTATGCCTGCAAAAAGAAGGATGTTTGTAAGAACGAAAATACCAAGGCGGGTAAAAGCGCCCGAGGGCTATATGCTTTTGTGGGCATTTGTAGAGCCAATTAGTGTGGAATGTAATTTAGCTAAAAGCACTGTTGTGGGGATACTTGATAGAGCTATCAAACAAGGTAAATTTAAACATTTTATAAAAGCGGGAAGGAAGATATTTATAGCAAAAAACGCTACAAACGATGCATTAGGCATTATAGCAATGCACAAGAACTATTCTCCTGGCAAGCTTGAAGCTTTAGGCGGAATAAAAAAGAAGTTGAGGGCAGCCGGTGCTGACTTACTGGAAATAGATTCTAACAAGGAGCCAAGAGAATGGAAGGCTGCAAAGGAGTTGGTTGATTCTTTAGGGGCTAAGATGTTTGAGTTGCAAAATGCTCTTGATAAGGAATCCAGACGTGCGAAAATCAGACGTGAGGGATAATGCCCATATTGAGTTAGATCATCCGCCGAATATTCCCATTATGCCCGCTGCGCCCTCTTCCTTTGATTGCGCCGTTCCTTCGGGAAAAAGAAAAGGCAGGAAGCCTGAATCAAAAAAAATTTACTTGGTGAGCCACCTCCTAAATCAAGCAGGCCCCCTGCGGAAGGCATTACAAATCCGCGCTATTAATTGCTTTTGGTACAGGTTTGGAATTTGGGGTTAGGTTTAAATATTCTTGCACCATCAATATTTCTGAAATGCACTGCATATATACGCAATATCCGATATGAGGGCGCTGATTCTGCAATTTATCAAGTGCAATTTTTGAATTTTTATTTTTGGCATAAACAATCCCATGTAATTTTACGGAGATGATGCATTTATGAAGAAATTAGGCCTTGATGAGATAAAAGACATAAAATTGAATGAAAGTGGAAATTCAGCCGGTGATTTGGTTAATATTTTCTCCGCTTCTGGTTTCCAGGCTTCGCATCTGGCTGATGCGGTTGAGATTCTGCGCAAAATGAAGGAGGAGAAATGCACAATATTCCTTGCATTTACCGCGAACATGGCTGCGAGCGGTTTGAGAGGAATTTTTGCAGAGCTGTGCAAGTCCCATTTCATTGATGCAATTGTGACAACCGCGGGAAGCATTGACCATGATGTGATCAAATCCTTTGTGCCGTATTATAAGGGCGCGTTTGATGTGAATGATGTTGAACTGCACAAAAAAAGCATAAACCGCCTTGGGAATATTTTCATCCCCACAGGGCATTTTGTGCTGTTTGAGAAAAAGATGCAGAATTTTCTTTCAGAAGCGTATGCAAACAATAAATCAATTTCACCAAAACAATTGAATGAATTCATCGGAAGCAAACTGAATGAAAGCTCTTTCCTTTTCCATGCGGCAAAAAACAAGATTCCTGTTTTCTGCCCGGGAATTACAGATGGCGCAATCGGATTGCAGATGTTCTTCTTCAAGCAGAACCATCCCGATTTCTGCGTTGATGTTACAGGGGACATGAAGGAACTTGCGAACCTTGTGCTGAATGCTGAAAAAACCGCAGGGATAATTTTGGGAGGGGGAATTTCAAAGCACCATGTGATAGGCGCGAATATTGTTCGCGAGGGGCTTGATTATGCGGTTTATGTTTCAACTGCCTCAGAATATGACGGAAGCCTGAGCGGAGCGCAGACAAAGGAAGCGAAAAGCTGGGGTAAAATACAGGAGAAGGGAAAAACTGCAAATGTTGTTGGCGATGCGACAATTTTATTCCCCATAATGATTGCCGCGCTGAAAGAAAAAAATGGAATGCGGGAGTGAAAAAATGCTTTTCTCTTTTCTTAATATTCTGATTTTCTCACTGAGTTTCATAACAGGAATCCTAACCAAGGTTACGGACAATCTGATTGATGAGCAGGCCAAAGTCGGGACTAGGCTAAAATATGTGTTTGGGGCTATCTTTGGAATTTCTGCAGGCTATCTTCTTTCTCTCTCTGTTGAAACAGCAACCATAGGCATTGCTGTTGTAATTGGGGTTTTGCTGCATGAAAGGATTGACAGGAGCCACCAGCTTGCTGTCGCACTGCTTGTGGGAATAATTGCTTTCTTGGGATTGCCGCAAGTAAGCATTCCGCTGCTCCTGGTTTTCATATTCTTTGCATTTGCAGATGAGGCGCTGAATGAATATTCTGATAATTTAAGAAAATCAATGAAGAAGATAAACAGAACTTTGGAATTTTTCATTAAGGAAAGGCCTTTGCTGATTATTTCCGGATTTGCTGTTTCAAGCTATTTTGGCAATTGGATATATTTCATTGCAATACTTCTGTATCAAATCGGCTATGAGGCGGGGAACAGGCTGTTCTACCTTGCTTTCAGGCAGTTTTCCGAGACCTACGGAACGCAGTTCATTTTTGATTCCTACAAATGCAATTCATCAAAACTGGACAGCGAGCAATTCGTAAGGCAAATGCTGGATGAGCTGCCAGGCATTATAGGGATGCAGAAAATTTCCGAGCCTACAGCATTCCGCTATTATGCAGAAAAAGAAGATGAAAGCGGGGTTTCAGGGGTTGTCATAATTGCGGAGAGCCATATTGCAATTCATACTTATCCGAAAAAACAGCTTGTGAAAACAGATGTAGTTTCATGCAGGGCATTCAATGTCCATTTGGCAGAGGAATACCTGAAAAGCAGGCTCCAGCCAAAAGAAATAATACAGACTGTTTTTAACAGAGGGAAGGAATATCCCAAAAACATTGAGGAAGCCGAAATGCTTCTGCGCAAGGAAAGGAAGCAGATTAAGCTGCCAAAAATATTTGAAAGCGAAAGGAAGGGGCTTGGAAAGAGCGATGAGCTGATTGAAAAAGAAAGAATGCGCTTGGGGATGAGCCTGGATCTGTTTGAAAAGCCCAGAAGGCATCTCATGTTTTCTATGGAGGAAGACTCAAAGAAGAAAAAATACGAGCTGGCGCCAAAAAGAGAATTCAGGAAAAAAATTGAATTCCAGAGGCTTGGGATCAAACATAAGGCGATTGATTCAGAAAGAAGGGAATTGCTAGGTCTGGTCAATAAATACAATAAGGAGGAATTTGCATGATGAGATTCGTATATGAGTTTGAGGAGGGCGTGAAATTTTCAGCTGGAAAATTTGCTGGTTTGCTTGCCCCGGGGATGCATTTCTTTTTTCCCGCGGTGCAGAAAATAGTCAAAGTGGACATGCGCACGAAAACCATTGACATTCCGAAGCAGGAGGTTATGACGCTTGACAATGTGCCAGTGAAGATAAATGCCGTTGTCTATTTCAAGGTTATTGATGCAAAGAAGGCGGTATTGAATGTGCAGGATTACATATATGCGGTTGCGCAGTATGCGCAGGCAGCACTGCGCGACAGTGTCGGGGCAAGCAACCTTGATTCTGTGCTCGCAAAAAGGGAATACATCTCCTCAAAGGTTAAGGAAGTTGTTGGTTCAGAAATAGAGCCCTGGGGCATTGAAGTTAGCGCAATAAAAATGCAGGACATAGAGCTGCCAGGGGAAATGAAGCCGATAATGGCAAAACAGGCGGAAGCGGAAAGGGAGAAACGCGCGTCAATAATAAGATCTGAAGGCGAACTGGCTGCAGCAGGCAATCTGAAAAAAGCTGCTGATATCCTGTCAAAAAACAGCACCGCAATGCATCTCAGGACATTGGAGGCGCTTACGGAATCAGGCGTGAAAGGAAACAAGACAATTATTCCAATACCGATGGAATTGCTCAGCCTGCTGAAAAACAGGAAATAATTGCGCAGCAAGCGGGAAGGCGCACCATATACAGGGGCAAGCATTATGGAAAGAATTTGAAGGCCGCGAAGAAGGAAGTTGAGAAGGAAAGGATTCTGCTGCTTGAAAAAAATTGAAACTATATTACAAGCTGCAAAACAAGTATTGCAACCGCGAATACTGCGCACAGCACAACAACAAATTCCGGGGTCAATTTGGGGCCTCCGGAGTCAGTATCAAAAAAGCG